>MFRQ01000149.1 GCA_001784615.1 Candidatus Melainabacteria bacterium RIFOXYA2_FULL_32_9 | reverse complement strand
GCCACCTCGCAATGACAGGGGATTGCTTTTAGCATATTATTTACAAATCTTACCACTAGCGACTCAGTTAATCAGCAATTCGAGTTGAATAGATTTATTTATACCCTAATACCTACTTATATTAAGTATTAGGGCCTGAAATAATAAGTATATTGATTATTTAATCAAATTATTTAGGTTATTTAAGTTATTTAAAAACATCAGTTGTATAAATTATACGGTCAGGATGCATGCCATTTCCTGAGATAATTGTTCTCGGATTTCGAATTACTTTAGCTCCTGTTGTATTGTCTGCTATTTGGAATTCGCCTCCGCATTCTATATTTAAGCCATTACATTTTAATAATTTTTGGATTGTATTATCGTGTGACGTTAAGTAATTGATTCTATCTTTGATTAAGTCTGATAATGATTTTATATTTAAATTTGATAGTGGATTTTGAGATGTAAAGTCTGAAGCATTTTGCGCAACTATGTCTCTTACTCCTTTTGCAAGGGGTCCTGTTAAGACTAATACACTTACACCTCGATTAATTAAAGGTATTGTTACTTTTGCTAATGCATCAGCATATTGTATAACAGCTCTTTTTCTTGCATTTTTAAATCTACTATCTGCTTCTGGTGTGTTTTTAACTTTTAGAACGTCTGGCTTAATCTCTTCATATATACCTGTTTTCATTAAGACTTCTTTAGCTTCTTCATCATTAGGGAGGTTAAGCTTAATTTCTTTTTTAGTAGCTATTGTTGCATTACCTGTTTTAATTAAAGCTTCAATGTCTGATTTCCTTATGTTACTACGTTGTCCAGCTTTATTCAGGACTGCAAGTTCTTCAGCAAAGTTTTTTATAACAGTACTTACAGTTGCACCAACTTTTCCTACCCTCTCTTCATTTACTTTAAAAGTGTCCATTGACATATCATGACCAGCTTCTGAGGTCTCTTGCATTATTCTATTTGGCTCATCACAGTCTATTCTAACCATGCCAAGGCCGCCACCTGTTATTATTGCAGCGCCATGAAACCTTCCTTGCTTTATATCTTCACCATACTTTGGGTGATTTGATAATTTTTCGGAAATAGCCATGCCTGTTCCTGCTAAATCCTTGAATACTCGGAGTTTAAAGTTTTGTGATAATGGAATTCCAGCTATCTCAGCTTTTTCTCTTAAAGCTTTTTCAATGTCATTTATATTAATGTTTTCAAGGCTTTCACCATCTTTATCTCTATAGTTAGCAATAAGGGCTATTTTATTTGTAATAATATGAGTGTCTGGATCTTCTTCTCCAATGACGGGGCCTGGAAAAAACATATCAACGCTGGTCAGTTCTTCTTCATTTGGAGCTAATTTAGTATTATTATTTGCTCTTTTAATATTTTCCAGTGCTTCTTTAGCCGTATTAATAGCCAGCTCCGTCACTCCTGATATTAGATGATTAGCCGATTCAAATCCATTTTTTTGATTAATTATATATAATTTTTCATCTTTATTAAGATTCAGCACATCATTATTTTCTAGCTGAGATGTAATTTTTGCCGTTCCACGAGGATCACTTGCGCCAAAGTCCATTGCAATTTTGTGACCAAAGCTGATGTTTAAATTATTAGTCTTTTGTAATGATGGAAACCTGTAATTATAAATATTCATGCATATTCCTCGAGAATAATATCCGGTCATTTATAATTAACTCTGTAAATTTAAAAAATTGACCAAATCTGGCTAAAATATTAATAATTCTAAATGTAAATTTATAATTATGGTTTATCTGAGTATGAATATGGCATTAAAATAATTAAAAGTCAGAAACTACTGTCAAATATAATATTTTGTCTTCATTCTTCTTAATTTGCAAAGTAATTAAAACGTTTAAATATGTAAAAACTGGTTATTTATTCGAACTTTAATTTAATTTCTTTTTGTTGTATAGTATGACCAGCAAAAAGGAAGATAATATAAAGTTAAAAAGAAATAAATGCGTATTGATAAGTTCCTAAAAGTCTCAAGATTAATAAAAAGAAGAAGCGTGGCTAATGAAGTTTCTGATCAAGGCAGAGTTTTTATAAATGATAAGCCTGCAAAGCCTTCAAGCCAGGTAAAAGAGGGAGACAAAATAACTATAGAATACTACAATAAGAGTGTAAAAGTAGAAGTTTTAAAAGTCCCAGCAGGAAATGTGTCAATACAAGAATCTAAAGATTTATACAAAATAATCGAAGAAATACAAAATACTAGTGAGTAGAATCGGAGGTAACAATGCCAACTTTTATTGAAAACGTTAAAGCAAGACAAATTTTAGACTCAAGAGGCAATCCAACAGTTGAAGTTGATGTGGCTTTATCAGGTGGTGTAATTGGTAGAGCTTCAGTTCCATCTGGAGCAAGTACAGGTATCAATGAAGCACTTGAATTAAGAGATGAAGATAAATCATGCTACTGTGGAAAAGGCGTATTACAAGCTGTTGAAAATGTAAACGAAATTATAGCAAGAGAACTTATTGACCATGATGCAAGCAATCAATATGAAATTGATAAAACAATGCTTGAACTTGATGGTACAGAAAATAAAGGTAAATTGGGCGCCAACGCTATTTTAGGCGTGAGCTTAGCATGTGCTAGAGCAGCTGCTACAGCTTATGAAATGCCACTTTATAGATACCTTGGTGGGGTAAATGCTATAACATTGCCTGTTCCGATGATGAATATTATTAACGGCGGAGCTCATGCTGATAATAACGTTGATATTCAAGAATTTATGATTGCTCCTGTTGGTGCATGTAACTTCCAGGAAGCTATCAGATGGGGTGCTGAAACATTTCATGCCCTTAAATCAGTATTAAAGCAAAAAGGCTATGTAACAGCTGTAGGTGACGAAGGTGGATTTGCTCCAAACCTTAGCTCTAATGAAGAAGCACTTGATGTAATACTTCTGGCTATTGAAAAAGCTGGCTTTAATACATCAACTGATATTAAACTTACACTTGATGTTGCAAGTTCTGAACTTTATAAAGATGGTAAATATGTTCTTGAAGGAGAAGGCAAAACATTTGATAAAGCTCAAATGGTGGACTTCTTAAAAGGTTTAGTAAATAAATATCCAATTATCTCAATCGAAGATGGCATGGCTGAAGAAGATTGGGAAGGCTGGAAAATGTTAACCAATGAAATTGGTGACAGAATCCAGTTAGTTGGTGATGATTTATTCGTTACAAATACCAAAATATTAGCTGAAGGCATTATTAAAGGTGTTGGTAATAGTATTCTTGTTAAAGTTAACCAGATTGGAAGTTTAACAGAAACATTAGCTACAATTAATCTTGCACAACAGTCTGAATACACAACCATTATTAGTCACAGATCAGGTGAAACAGAAGATACATTCATTGCTGATTTGGCTGTAGCTACAAATGCTGGTCAAATTAAAACAGGTTCCGCTAGCAGAACAGACCGTGTTGCTAAATACAATCAATTAATTAGAATTGAACAAGAATTAGGTGCTGCTGCTAAATATCCTGGCCTTAGAGCTTTCCAGGGCCAAAAAAAGGCTAAAACAGCTCAAGAATTATATGTAAAAATATAATTAATACTGCTAAATATAAACAAAAGCGAGATCTTTATAAGTGAAGATCTCGCTTTTGTTTATATTTAACTATTCATTATTTAACAAATACGCAGCTGCGCAGCCCCATCCATCACTTGTAGTTGTGCATTCATAATCATCTCCTTGTGTTCCATAAGGCTTTATTCCTTGTTCTACAAGATGAATTAAGAATATATCTTTTCCTGTTACATTTGGTTTTTTAAATCCATTTACATCAACAATTATACGTGCACAAATGTTATTTATTTCATTTTCACCACTAGTACATCCTGAAGTTCTAAGCCAGGTATGTATTAAAACGCCATTACTTAATATTGCTGAAGCGTCGAGTCCAATTATGGGGTTTGTATTATCCAAATTTTTCCACTCTCCTCCATCAGCGGCAGTCATAACAAAACAGTTATCCCAACTCATATCTTCATCATCACTACTACACTTTTTAGAATAGTTTAAATATTCTAAATACTTGTCTCTTATGTATCTATTTCTTTCGAGAGCAGTTGCTTGTGCACAAATTCCGTTAATAGTTCCCCCATAATCTATTAGTATTCTTCTTGTTGCTTGATCAAGATCAGCATACACTTTTTTAAAAGCAGCTTTATTCTGTATAGTTTGAATATTCTGTATAATTACAGGAATTGTTAATGCAGCTACTATACCTATTATGGTAAGAGTAACTAGTATTTCTGTAAGTGTAAAACCTCTTAAATAAATTTTATTTAGCATATTCTTTCTACAAGATACATTATTAATGTAAATTATTATACTAGCTTTTTTTATTCATTTAATAAACCTTTTAATGTAAAAAAACACATTACTTCTTCAACCAGCTTGAATAATAGCAATTACAATAATGACACAATAGAGTTTAATGTTAAAAGCCTATTCGATAAATAAATTCTGTGGTTATATGACCCTTTAATAATGATATTTTTAGGGGGGTTATCTTGTAAAGCAATCTCTAAGCATATTTGTTAGATAATTAATTAGGTTCTAAATGTAGTTTAAAACATATTCTTATTATTGATTATCAAGCAAATACGCTGCAGCACAGCCCCATCCATCACTTGTAGTTGTACAACTATAACCATCTCCCTGTGTCCCGCCAGGCTTTATACCCTGATCTACAAGATGAATTACAAGTATATCTTTTCCTGTTATATTTGGTTTTTTAAATCCATTTACATCAACAAATATACGTGCGCAAACTTTCGTTAGTGAGCTCCTGCTCCCATCACATGCTGGATTACTGAGCCAAGTGTGTATTAAACATTGTTCAATATAGCTGATGCATCTGCTCCAACAGTGGGGGGAGAACCATCTAAATCTTCCCATTCCCCTCCATCATTAGAAGCCTTAACAAAACAATTCCAAACGTTATCACACTTTTTTGAATAGTTTAAATATTCTAA
>MFRQ01000148.1 GCA_001784615.1 Candidatus Melainabacteria bacterium RIFOXYA2_FULL_32_9 | reverse complement strand
TCATTGTTTTTGCTCATTTTTGTCTAAACCTTTTAAGTTATTTTTCTGAACTTAAAATTTTAGACGTTTTTTTGTCGGATAGGTTCTAAGCAAGCAAGAAAAAGTTTTTACCTAAAAAACAGTGGAATGTCATCCCGAAGTGCTACGCACGTAGTTATCTCCCAAATGTTTCTATCGAGGAGAAAGTGGTGCAGCTTTGCTGCTTTCGGGATCTAACCACATTTCAACTATAAGCGTTAACTGTATAGATGCCGGAACACGTCCGGCATGACATAGTAAGTATTTTTTCTTTCCTCCTTAGAGCCTATCCGACAAATAAATTTCCGTTGTCATTGCGAACCTTTCAACAGGGATATTTTTAAAATTTATCTTGTGAAGCAATCTCTAAGCGTCATTTTTTGAATTCTCGGATAGGCTCTAAGTACTTTGTTTCAAAAGTTATGATAATTGTTGAAGTAGGGTATGTTCTCGTAGGAACCTTGCCTGTGCGAAGGTGACAGAGTCACTTTTCTCAGTCATCAATCATTCCAATAATACCTCTATCATTGTGAGGTGGCAGAGTCACTTTTCTTAGTTATCAATTATTCCAGTGAGGACTTAATTATGTGCGTTAGCGACAGAGAGAATTTATCCTGCTAAACTTATGAAACAATCCGTTAGTTATTATTTTGCTGCTTTTAACTTTTCAATTGCTATAATTTTTGTTGCTAATATTTGCTTAGCTTTGTCTAATTGTGGATCTTTATCCTGTGTAAAATCTTTTTCTGTTAATTCTACAGTATAATCTGGTTTTATACCCTTTTTATCGATATCTTTGCCACTTGGGGTTAAGTATTTTGCTATGGTTATATTAATTCCAGAGCCATCAGGCAATTTATGGACTTTTTGGACAAAACCTTTGCCGAAAGTTGTCTCTCCTACAAGTGTAGCTCTATTATGATCTTTAAGTGCTCCGCTCAGGATTTCGCTTGCGCTTGCTGATGCCTGATTAACCAGTATAACTATAGGTTTATTAGTTATTAAAACATCAGGTTCTGCTTTAATAGATTTTTTAATACCATTTCTATCCACAATACTTACAATAATACCCTTATTTACAAACATATTGGCGATAAAAACGGCGTTTGGTAGTAGTCCACCCTGATTACCCCTTAAATCTATTATTATTCCTTTAGCATTTTTCGTTGCTTCAAGGGCATTTAACATCTCAAATGCTGTCTCACTACTCATGAAGCTAGATATTTTTATGTAGGCATAATTATTGTTTTGAATTTTATAGTCAATACTTTTAATCTCGATTTTTTCTCTAATTATTTCTTTAATTATTTCTTTTTTATCTCTTAATATGACTAAAGTCACTTTAGAACCAACTTTTCCTCTGACCTTATCAGCAACTTCTTTAATATCCAGACCTTTTGTAGAGGTATTATTTATTTTGAAAATAATATCCCCTGGCTTTAAGCCGGCTTTCTTAGCAGGAGTATCATCCATTACTTGAATTATAGTGACATTATCTTTTGCTTTGACAATATGAACTCCAATTCCGTATAGTTCAGCGTCTATGTTTCTATTTTGTTCTGCAAAATCGTAAGGTGTTAAAAATCTTGTATATGGATCATTTAGACTTTCTATCATTGTGTCGATTGCTAGATAAGCATCTTCTTTGGTTTTTATTTGGTTTAAATATCTATTTTTCCATCGAGACCAGTCTTGATGATTATAGGTTTTGTCTAAATATTGATCTTTAATGGATTTCCAGGCCTGTAAAAATATATCCTGCGGAGTTTTGCCTACATTATCAACAGCAAAAAAGAATTCATTTCCATTTTTTGTATATTTATTATTGTTAAAACCACAGGCATTTAAGCTAAAAGAAAGAATTATTACTAGAATTATTAAAAATAGTGGGCTTTTTTTGTTGAACATTAATCTTATACCTTAACTTTTATACATTTGAGTAGTTATCCGGCTTTATATTTAAGTTATCATACAGTTTTTTAAATAGTTCAAGGCCTTCTTTGTGTTTTTGAGTGAAATTATAATTAATTTTTTTAGTTAAATAATTTTCAATATGATTTTTATCTAGATTAAGTTTGGTCGAGGTAATATTAATTATTTCATTAAAATACATATTTAAACCAGCTTCAACTGCTTTATCGAGTATAAAACATATCCAGTTGTAATCGTCTTCCTGGGAAGAGGCCCAATCTGATTGAGCTACCCAGGTGCCAAAAGTCATAGGATAACCGGTAAAATCTTTCCAGAGTTTTCCAAGATCGTATTTTTTAAATTGATCTTGATATTTAATATTAGCGATTAAAGCAGGATCTCCGATGTATAATACAGCATCAAACCTGTCTTTTAGGGCATCTTCCAGAGAAGTTTCATACTTATGAGTTTTAAATTTTATTCTATTAAGGTCATATTGGTATTCCTTTAATAGGATCTTAAGTAATGCAATTGAACTGCTTGAAGTATAAGGAATCCCAATAGTTTTTTCTTCTAAGTCCATAAAGTCATAATTGGAAAATAAAATTACACTGTCTACTTCGCCGTCTGAGCTTATACAAACATTATCTATTAATGTGTATAAATCTTGGTTATTTAGATATTCAATAGATGAAATCGGTGCCACATGAACTTGTTTGTCTCGCATTAGCTGATTAATTAAGGTGGGATAACCTTCACTTAAAACCAGTTTGTCGTGAGACCATTCATACAAGGAATAATTAACAGGAATGCAGTTAGTAAAATTAATTAGTCCTAAACTTATTTTTGATAATTCTTTATTCATTAATACACCTTAATGATATTATAAACTGTATCTCTCTCTACTGGAGTTTTCCCGGTTTTTTTGATGAGATGTATTAATTCATTTTTGGATAAAGCCTGCCCTGTCCTTGCGCCGGCAGAATGTGTGATTTTCTCTTCTATTACAGTGCCATCAAGGTCATCTACTCCAAAGGATAAAGTGATTTGAGCAAGTTTTATGCCAATTTGAATCCAGAAAGCTTTTATATGAGGAATGTTATCAAGCATCAATCTTGATATTGCATAGTCTTTTATAATATCTATGCCAGTTATATCATCATAATTATCAAGTTCTGTATTCTCATAATGACAAAATAGTGGAATAAAGGTCATAAATCCGCCAGTTTTATCCTGAGTTTCTCTTAATGCTATCATATGTTCAATTTTGTCTTCATAAGATTCGCCAATTCCAGATAGCATAGTGGCATTACTTTTTATTCCAAGAGAATGAGCTAATTGCATAATTTCTAGCCATTTTTCTCCGGAAATTTTCTCAGGACAAACTCTTTCTCTAATTGAGGGGGAAAATATTTCTGCACCGCCTCCCGGTAAAGATCCTAATCCCGCATCTTTAAGCTCTTTTAAAGTCTGCTCAATTGTTAATCCTGAAATTCTTGCAATATATTCTATTTCTACTGCTGTAAATGCTTGAATATGCGTGTTAGGGAGAATTCTTCTGCAATTTTTCAGAAGATTTATGTAATAATCAAGATCACATTTGGGATTAAGAGCTGATACTATATGAATTTCTTTAATGTTTTTATCAATCTTGGTTTCTATATACTCGATAGCTTGATCTAATGATAACAAGAAGGCATCATTATCACTTTCTTGTTTGCGGTAAGCGCAAAACTTACATTTACCTTCACAAATATTTGTCAGATTTAAGTGATGATTGTTTATCCAATAAACATAATTAGCTGCTTCATTGTCTTGCTTTAATCTGTTTATTCTGGCTAAATTTGCCATATATCCTATGGATAAAAGTTCAGATGATTCATAAAGCCTTAATCCATCTTCTTTAGATAATCTTTGATTATGTGCAACTTTCTCAAAAATATCATGAAGATTAGATGAAGCTAAGTTTTTAGTTATATATTCGTGTATTATTGACATAAATCTAATAAAATTTCCTTTAAGATTTGCTGGTTGGGGTTACACTACCGTATGGAATTAGGCGATAACCACCACCATAAATAGTTTCAATGTATTTTTTATCAGGACTGGCTTTTTCCAGCTTTGTCCTTAAATGCCTAATATGAACTCTGATGGTCTCTATGTCGTCATCTTGAGAATATCCCCAGACTTCTTTCAATAATGAACCGGCAGAAACCGCCTGCCCATGTTTTTGGACAAGATTATTCAGTATTTCAAATTCAATTGGGGTTAACTTTACATCCTGATTATTGAGTTTTGCTGTCAGGTTTTCAGGAACTAAAGTTATATCTCCGACAGTCAGTATTTCAGGTATAGTTAGTGATTCAGGAAGAGAACCTGATCTTCTAAGAAGGGCTCTTACTCTGAGTTTTAATTCTTCTAATTCAAATGGTTTTACCAGATAATCGTCCACTCCTGAATCAAATCCCTGAACTTTATCTTTGAGCATTCCTAAAGCTGTAAGCATTAATATAGGAATATTTTTTGTGGATTTATTATGTCTTATACGCTGAGCTACAGTATATCCGTCAACTTCAGGCATCATAATGTCAAGTATTATCAAATCAGGAACTTCTTGTTGTGCCAGAGCAAATCCTTTAATTCCATCTGGACTTGTTACGACTTCATGGCCTAATAGCTCGAGATTAATCTCAAGTAATTCAAGAATGGATATATCATCATCAATAACTAAAATTTTACTCACTTATTAATCACTCCTTTTAGTATTTTTTTAGTGATTCTTCTAATGTAACAACAATTAAAATTGTCAGCAAATGCTAGAATGCTTCCTGCAATAATTCCGCTTAAAAGAATAGTAAGGTAGAATTTAAGATTTTTTTAGAGTCTTTTTTCATAAATTTACCTCTCAAAACTGAAAAATACGCTAACTTAGTGTCTAAAGACTTTACATGTCTAATTATAATAATACTACAAATTAATAGTGACGATAAAATAATATAAAAGAGATATATTTAAAATAAAAAACCCCTCTGTTTAGGAGGGGGTAAAATGTACCACATTAAAAGTAGTGATGCATAGGGAGGAGGAGATTGTAAGAGGATATGCAGTGGAGTTGAAAGGGAGTGATAGGAGTATGTTGGATAAGGAAGCTTTATCTATTAGCTGAGAATACTTAATAAAACATTGAACATATT
>MFRQ01000147.1:1226-10600 GCA_001784615.1 Candidatus Melainabacteria bacterium RIFOXYA2_FULL_32_9 | reverse complement strand
TTGGCGTTGTAATTATTAGTAATAGTCTGAAAGTTAAATATCAGGATAATTCAAGTCTTGCTAAAGCTGAAAATATTACAGTAAAAATAAAACTATTACCTCTTTTATTTAAGAAAATAGAAATTAGTGAACTTAGGCTAATTAAACCTGAGATTTACCTTACGAAATTACAAAATGGGAAATATAAAATTGAAGAACTGCTTGCTTCTTTAAATAAAAGTCAAAAACAGGAATTTGAAGTTGACGTTAATAAAATTGATTTATTGATAAAAGATTATAGAATTAATTACCAAAATGAGGCATTAAACCCCTCAAAAATAGTTTCTGTAAAAGGTGATAAGCTCAATATCTTTGATTTTAAACCCGGTAAGTTTGTTGGTTTAGAAACAAAAGGGCAGCTTTTAATAGAAAATTCGCCTAAAATAAACTTTAATATAAAACTACTAACTGAATTACCAGGTGAAAATCAGCAAAATAAGCCTAAAAAAGAAGGTATTGACTCTGATCCCATAGAAAATTTAATTAAATATAATTTACGGGGTGATTTAGATGCTGATCTTAAGGTTAAAAATATTGATAAAGACCCACAAATACTAGGATATATTGATTTAAAAAATTTAAAACTAAAAATAGATTTAGAAGAAATATCAAATAGCTATGGAAGAATTGATTTTTCTAAAAATAAGACAGCTGTTAATTCCAAGATTTTTGTAGATGCGAATTCATTTCTTGAAGTTGTTAGTGATATCACTTCACTGGAAAAAGGTGATTTTGATATTGCTGTAAAGTCTAGCACTCTTGATCTAAAAAGAGTTAAAAAGCTTGCTTATGCTTTAGCAAGTATTACTAAAACTAAAATTGATAATATTAAGTCAATTGACCTTGCAGGGAAGCTAAAAGCTGACTTTAAAGTAGCTAGTTCATCTAGAAAAAACAAGTATAACGGTTATTTGACTGTATCAGATGCCACTGTTTCGTATAAAGGCATATCTAAACCTGCAAAAAATTTAAATATTAAAGTGCAATTTGATAATGATAAATTAACTTTCCTGAATTCATACGGATATATAGATGATATTAAGTTTAATATTACCGGAAACGTTGATGCTAAAAACAATGCTGATTTAAATATTGATCTGCCAAGAGTGAATTTGAGTACTATTCATCAATTATTAAAAACAAGTTCATTATTAGCAGCAAATAACAAAGATTTACAGGATTTAAAGTCAATTTCAGGTTACGTGAGCTCAAATATTCAGTTAAAAGGAAAGCTGGATAAGGAAATATTATCAGTTGCAAGAATTGGCGTAATAAATCCTGTTATCAGACATAAACAGTTGCCACAACCTGTTAGTTTGACTAAAGGAGAAATTGTAGCGAATCAGAATGAAATTAAGATTAATAATGTTCAAACTGTTTTATACCAGTCACCAATAGTCATTTCAGGTAAAGTGACAGAATTTTCCAGCAAAAATCCCGCTATGGATATTATGGCAAAAGGGCAGTTTAATACGATTAATATAGGTAAATTCCTTACTCCTGATCTGAGAAAATCTACGAGAGCCAAGGGTGTTCTTCCTGTAGTAGCCAGTTTAAAAGGTAATGTTAATAACTGGAATTTATTAGCTCAGACAAAAATGGATAAATCAAACTATGTTGCTTGCTTTGCAGAAATTGATATTCCTGCAAGTCAAATATATAATCTTGAAGCAACGGGCAATTCCAGTTCTTTAAATATAAATAAGTTAATGATAGCATCTTCTAACAGCCCATCTAGATCCAGTAATGGTTTTTACAATATAGAAAATGCCAGAAAGCTTGTTAACTTAACAGGAAAAATTGATAAATATAATACTGAAGTCCCTATTCTTAATAATTTAAGAATAGAGACTTCAGAAGTTCTTCCTGTAAGATTATTCGAACCTCAAAATACAACAGGCAAGATAAATGCCGCTTTAGTCTTAAATGGAAATTCTGCTGCACCTAATGTTAATGGTAAGTTAGACCTAATTGGTTTGAATTCAAAGCCGACAGCGTTTGCTGATGACGTAGTAAGCATTGATTTTAGCGGTAATGAAGCTGTATTGAATTTTAATAATGTAAAACTTGCTGATTCCAAGCTAAATGGAAAAGCTACTTTACCGAAAAAAATTACTATGCCTTTAGTTATTAAAAATATGGAAATCAATTCCGATTACATAAATGCAGATAAAATTTCTCAGCAGTTTCCTTCTAAACCATCTCAGGATGTCCCTGTTGTAATTAACAATGGAACGTTTAATGCACAGAAATTGGTTATTAATAATTTAACCAATTCAAACGTGGCTTTTAACTTTAATCTAAACAATTATGGAATATTAAGAATAAATAATCTCAGGTCAAATGTTGCTAGCGGTATTGCCAGTGGCAATATTGAAATGAATATGAAAACCACCGGAATAAGAGGTACTCTTACAGCTCAGGGCATGCAAGTTAATACGCTTGCTACAAGTCTTGCTAATACGCCTAATGAGATTTTCGGAATTATGGATGGAAATGTTGTATTTAGTACTTACGGAATAACTCCAGAACAAATGACATATAATGCTAATGGAAACACCTCATTTATAATCAGAAATGGCCGTTTGGCAAAGCTTGGATCATTTAAACACTTCTTAAAAGCTCCTGATATTTTATCAACAGGATTATCAATTTATCAGGTTAACAATGTTGCAGAGCTTGTATCCAGGAAAAATACTGAAAACTTTGATAACTTGCAAGGTCGAGCATCATTTAGAAATGGAATTATAACTCTTGAAGAGGTCAAATCTCAGGGTAAAAACCTTTGCCTATATATAAAAGGCAATGTTTATATGAAAAATAACTACTCAGATCTTGTTATTTTAGGTCGTGCATCTGATGATGTTGTCAGGTTGATGGCGCCAATACGTAAAGTATCACTCGATAATCTTGTCAATAGAGTACCTATAGGTCAAATTGGGATGGGTATACTTCAAGGTGGCCTGAATTATGTAAGACCAAAGCCTCAATATCCAGATCAAAATCTAATTCCTATACTAAGCTCTCCATCAACTCCCGATATAGAAGGCATTTTTGCAGTAACGATAAAAGGTGACCCAGCCAGTGTAAAATCTGTAAAAAGCTTTAAATGGTTAAATTAAAGGGTAATGGACTGATAGAGTTAAGTTTGAAATGTCATTGCGAAGCTCCGAAGGGGCTGTGGCAATCTATTCAGATAAACTATTTAAAGATGCCTTAAAAATCATCCTTCTTTTAATTCATTAATAGCCTCTTCAAGAGCAGTTAAAGAGTATTTATCAGCGAGAACCCAGCTTTTTATTTGATTTTCACTGACATTTAAAACAGGAGCAATTTTTGAGATTACCAGAGGGGATATAGGTTCTTTAGCGATAATCATCTCATTTAATTTACCCTGACTATAATTAATCTGCTTACTTAATGCTGTTCTAGAAATGCCTTTTTTTTGTAGGATCGAGTCTATTTTAGTTGTAAGGATTAGTCTTTTGTCATCCTGAGCGAAGGATCTCTTTTCAGATTCAATATCATTGCTTTTATTTGAACTATTATTAGATTGCCACGCCTCCTTTGGAGGCTCGCAATGACAATGCGTGTTATCCTGAGCATTAGCGAAGGATCTCTGAGATTCTTCACTGCGTTCAGAATGGCAATGCCTGCTATCCTGAAGAAGGAGCTCTTTTTTAGCTTTTATTGCAAGCTCAATTGTTTCTTTAGGATATTTATCAGCTAAAATCCATCCCTGTATTTCTTCCTTTGTAACTTCAAGAATTGGTGCAATCTTTTCTATTGCTTCATCAGGAAAAGGTCTTTCTCCTCTAATAAAACTTCCAAAAGCTCCATGATCATAATTTGCTCTTTTTGCAAGTTCATTCTGGGATATATTCTTCTTGTCTATGATTTCTTTTATTTTTTGAGTAATAAAAAGCATTTTTGACTCTCTCATTCAAAAAATTCATAATGTGCGCAAAAACGTGTTGACATATTTTTATGATGATGTATAGTTAGGATGTCAAAAGGGAATCCTTCCAATAATACGCACTGTCATTGCGAGCCATGAATCGTGGATAATCAGCATCAATTATTCTTGCGTGGCAATCTCATAAACTTATCTACGTAGCAACTTAAATGAGACAGATAATATCCATAAGGGCTATATAGTTTTCTATTCTAATTTATCACAAACAAGTATTCCTCTCTTAGAGGACTGTTTTAAGGAGGAAAGAAAAAATACTTACTGATTCATGCCGGACGTGTTCCGGCATCTATATGGTTAACGCTTTAAGCTTAGAATTGGAACATGGTTAGATCCCGAAATAAATTCGTGATGACATTTATAATTTCTTGCTTACAATGCCAGGAGTCGTTTTATGAAAGAAATATTTAACTGTGCTTTTATTTACTGCACTTTATGTGATCAATATATTGTTATCTGTGAAGATGACATTAAATCAAAAGGCATGATTATGTGCAATTGTGGCAATGCTGTTGGGCATTACGGTAAAGTTCTAAAAGACCCTAAGTCCTTAGTTCATAATAAAAATCTATAAGGTGATTTAAAAAGATGGAGCAGATTTTATTTTGTTTCTGCGTTTTTCTTTAATTTTCCGTTTTCATCGTAATGTAAAACGTAATCTAATAGCTCTTTTTCGTTAACTTTGACAGATCCGACATTTTCATCAGCAGCGCCATAATAAATTATAATATTGCCTTTATCATCTTTAATATTGCCTGAAGGGAAGATCACATTTATAACACAGCCTTCTTTTTCCTCCGGCAGCTCTGATTTAATAAAAGGATATGGAGCTTTTGCGATTAATTTTGTAGGATCATTTTTATCAAGCAATGCCACACCAGCACAATAGGTTCTATCATTTATATTTTCGTAATAATTTGTCCCATGATATATCATTAAGAAACCTTTGTCCGTTTCTATAGGAGCAGCACCCCCTCCAATTCTATTTTGCCAGGAACCATTTATTGCGTTTAATATTACTGAATCAGTCTTTTTTTCTGTACCGGTATTCTCTGCTTGATCACTGATTTTTACATTTTTTTTCCAGAAATCTTTGTTTTTAAGGTCATCTATATTTTTTACACGAAGAGCATGAATATTTGCATATTCACTTGTATATGGCCTGTGGAAGAAAAGAGTTTCACCTTTAGGATTCTTAATAAAGAAATGATCTTTGTTGTGATAATCAGGAGTTCCTTCTTTTAAATCAGCATTAGGTCCGACAGAAATAGGTCCTTCCAGCTTGTCAAAGTCTTTTGTTTTAAACAAAGTCATTCTTGGACATTTGCCATCAAAGCCTGTAGCGGTTATATAATATGGTTTTTCTTCATTAGGCATATATGTTATTCTTGGATCTTCGTATCCCCAGGTATTTTTTGCATCAGGTGTAATTAAAACTTTCTTAGGTTCAAAATTTTTGCCATCTTTACTCTCAGTGAGGACTAAATAATTAACAAAGGGTTTATGTATGTATGTTTTATCACTTCTGGGTGGATAATCTTCTCCAACAGCGCATCTGAGAAGCATTACATATTTGTCTTTTGCTTTGATTACTCCTGGATTGAAAGTTGCCAGAAGTTTTCCTGTTTCTGTTCCTTCACCAAATTCCTTACCTTCTTGTTCAAAATATTTTTTAAAGAGATCTATAATTTTAGGATCATTGGGCTTGATTATAATCTGTCTTTCTTTAAGTTTTGGCAAAGGAATTCCATTATTGTCCACTGCATCTGTTTTTTCAGGCTTACCTGTAAAAGAGACCACATCTTTTTGAAGTGGTTTTAACCTTGCTGAATCGTTTTGACATACAGAATTTTGATTTGTTAAATAGTCTTTTTTAAGCATTCCTATGCTTGTAAAATTAAGATTTACCTTTAACACACTCCTGCTCCCCTTTTACTATATTGGACTCTGATCCTGTTAGTATATTAATACCCCTTTATATACACTGATTAATTCAACTATAATAATATAAAATAATCAAGCATAAAATTGATATCATTGATGTATAAGCATCTGACAAATTTAGCGAAATCTTTATTTAAACTGCTTTTTACAAATAAAGTTCTCTAATTTATTGGATTGGTTTTGCTTTTGATATCCACAGGACATACTTTGCTTTTAAATGCAGTTTTTTGCATTATGCAAGAAAACTTAACATAAAAAATGATAATAAATGCTATTTATATAATTTGAATATAAAATTAAAATACAGTTTTTTTGTTTAAGAATAATTTATTAAGTTTAGCCAATTGTTCTTGTCCGGTAAATAAATTGCTTGATGCGTTTTGTTTATGAGAGTCGGAACTTCCAGCTGAGTTGGTTAATTGGGCCCATTCGGATTTGAGGCTATTAACTTCATTAAGATCAGATTGAGATGTAGCCTGAGCTTCAAGTTGATTTAATCTATTAGTAACTGCAATTAAGTCGCCTTCTTTAGAATTAGTTGGTTCTAATCCGATACTTCTCATAAATGCTGCAATTTCAGGAGGAGTTTGTGGAGGCGGCATTATACCATTATTATCAATAGCATTTTCTTTTGATAGCTTTAATGCGTCTTCAATAGCAGCTAAGTCACCTTCTCTAGAACCTGTGGGTTTTAATCCAAGAGCATCAAGCTGAGTTTTAGTTGCAGGATCAATTGGAGATTTTCTGTGAAAATTAGAGTTAAATTCTATTCTCATAAAGTCACCTGAATCATCATATACAACTTATATATAATGATTTATCGGCAAGGTTTCTTTAAAAATTTGGTAAAATTAAATAAACATTTACATAAATAAACATTTTGAACTTTTAAAGTTCAAAATGTTTATCTCGATATTTTATTAGATCTGAATTATTTAAGATAAATTTAGATCACTCTTTCAATTATCTCTGGTATGTCAGTAACTGGATTAGCTTTTTTCTTCTTAAAGAAGCGTTCTAAGGCTTCATCAAAAATATCATAAACTACAGGAACTACTACCAAGGTTAAAAATAAAGAAGTAATAAGTCCTCCAATTACTACAATTGCCATTGGCATACGTGTTTCTGAGCCTTCTCCCAGCCCTAATGCTATTGGAAGCATGCCAAATATCATTGCAAATGTGGTCATGAGAATAGGTTTTAATCTTATAGGGCCAGCGCTTATTATTGCTTCTTTTCTTGGCATGCCGGTTTTTCTTAAAGTATTTGTAAAATCAACAAGAAGAATAGCATTTTTCTTTACTAATCCCATTAATAGTATTAATCCTATGAAGCTAAATATGTTTAATGTTTTGCCGGTAAGTAATAAAGCTCCAAATGCACCTATAAAAGCAAGAGGCATTGATAAGAGGATAGTAAAGGGGTGAATGAAATTCTCAAATTGAGCTGCTAAAACCATATATGCAAGTATTATTCCCAGTATCAATGCATACATCATATATAGGAAGGATTCTCCCATTGTATCTGCCATCCCTCTATACTGAAAAGACATATTTTCAGGAAGAATTCTGGAGCTTATTTCATCCAGTTCAGCTTTTGCCTGACCGAGGGGTTTACCTTCCAGGTTAGCATAAAGTGTTACAGCTCTTTGTCTGTCAAGTCTGGTAATAGTGCTTGGGCCTCCGGCTTCTTGGATATGTATGATATTAGATAATTGAACAAATTCTTCTTTATTTGATCTGACATAAATTTGTCCAATATCCTGAGCCGATACTCTGTCTTCTTTGAGCAATCGCATTCTTACATCATATCTTCTGCCTTTTGATGTGTCTTTATATTTAGTAATATCTATTTCTCCACTCATCAGGAAGTTTATTGTTTCTACAATTGTTGCTATATCAACATCCAGATCTGCCGCTCGATCTCTGTCAATTATCACTCGGACTTCAGGTTTTCCTGTTTGAATAGATGTATCAACATCGACAATTCCAGGAAGTATTGAAAATTCTTGATATATTTGTTGCAAATGCTTTTCAAGTTCATTAAGATTTTCGCCTTTAATAATAAACTGAATAGGAACTCGCCTTGCGCCTCCTCCAATTAAGGAAACGTCCTCAACTGATGATTCCAGGCCAATGATAGATCTTAGTTGTTTCCTCACATCAGACTGGATTTCAGTTTGATTTCTTTTTCTATCATGTTTAGGTTTAAGGTTTACAAATAATACTCCTTTATTAACTTCTTGTGCGTGGCCTGAACCTTGTGCATAAAATATTGAGTTTACTTCAGGAATGTCTTTTACGATTTTTTCTGCCTGAGAAAACATATTATTAGTCATTTTGACAGAATAATCTATTGGGGATTCAAGGTTAACCACAAAGCTTCCCTGATCTTCTGAGGGTACAAATTCTTTACCAATAAATTTTGTCATGAATAAACTTGCTATAAATATTAATATAGCTGAAATAATAACTTTTTTTCTGTTATCCAGTGCGAATATAAGTGCCTTTCTGTACATTTCTTCAAAGTTTTTATATTGTTTTTCAAGCCATTCATAGAACTTATTTTCTTGATTATGCTGGGTTTTATGCTTCATAAATCTTGAAGCTAGCATTGGTGTTATTGTAAATGAAATTAATAATGAAATCATAACAGCAAATACTACTGTTAAAGCGAATTGCATAAAAAATCTGCCTATAATACCTTTCATAAAGGCTACAGGGAGAAATATAACTATTATTGCTACAGTAGTGGCTACGACTGCTAAACCTATTTCACGAGTTGCAAACGAAGCTGCTTCTCTTGGATGCATGCCTTCTGCCACATGCCTATGTATATTCTCAATGACAACTATAGCATCATCAATAACAACACCAATTGAGAGAGATAAAGCTAGCATAGACATATTATTGAAGGTGAAACCTAGTAACTTCATCATTGCAAAAGTTGATATTATTGAAACAGGTATTGAAATAGCACTAATCCAGGTTAGTCTTAGGCTCTTTAGAAACAGGAACACTATTAACACTGTAAAAATTGCGCCAAAGATAAGATGTTTCTGTACTTCTTCAATAGAACGCTTGATAAATGTTGATTGGTCAAATGCTACCTGAATATCCATGCCTTTAGGTAGAGTTTTTTTAACTGATTTTATTTCTTCTTTTACTTTTTCGATGACTTTAACAGTATTTGTACCTGATTGTTTTTGAATTCCCATCGCTACAGCTCTTTGTCCGTTGAATTTTGATACTGAGCGTTCTTCTTCCATACCATCTTGAACAGTGGCCAGATCTTTTAGTTTAATAGCAGAGCCATTCTGATATTTAATTATAAGATTGTTGAATTCTTCAACATCTTTTAGCTCTCCTTTGATTTTTATGGAGTATTCTTTAGTATCAGTTTCTATTCTGCCACCAGG
>MFRQ01000147.1:0-1062 GCA_001784615.1 Candidatus Melainabacteria bacterium RIFOXYA2_FULL_32_9 | reverse complement strand
CTTTTACAAATGACATCTTTTCCCGTACATCTTGAACAGCGAAATCAATATCTCTATCAAGTTCAAATTCCACAATGACATTTGATACACCTTCAATACTGGTTGAAGTAATTGATTTTACTCCATTAATTGTATTAATAGCACCTTCAATTTTATCTGTTACGTCTATATCTATAATTTCAGGGCTTGCACCCCTTAAAGTCGTTGATACGCTGACTATTGGAAAATCGACTTTTGGATATAAATCAACCCCAATGGTCGGATAGCTAATAATTCCGAATAAAACCAGAACAAGGATTATCATGCTTATAAAAACAGGCCTTTTTATTGATAAATCAGCGAGCCACATTTATTTTTACTCCTTCTGAAAGATTTTGCTGTCCTGTGACAATTATCGGTTGATTTTCCTGAAGGCCTTGTAGTATTTCCACCATTTCTCCATACTTTTCACCAATTTTGACAGAAGTAGCTTTTGCAACATTAGCCTCTATTTTGAAAACTTTTGCTTCTGTATCGTCAAAAAGCAATGCTACGGATGGAATCATTAAAACATTCTTGATGTTTTCGGTATAAATTTTGGCTTTTGCAAACATGCCAGGCTTTAATTCCCCTTTTGTATTGTTTACCAGGGCTTCAATTTTGAGATTACGTGTTTGTTCTTCAATATTTGGATAAATAGTTTTTATAGTGCCTTTGAATTCTTTATCAGGATATGCATTTACAGTAAATGTAACTTCCTGCCCTTGTTTTATTTTTCCTATTTTCTCTTCAGGTATTGTAAATGTTAGCTTTAGAGGATTTGTCTGAATAATCTCAAAAAGAGCAGTCCCTTCACTAACATAATCTCCTGATGCAACTTTTTTTTCTTTAATAAATCCATTGATAGGCGAGCTTACAACAGTTTTATTTAGTTCTTGTCTTGCTAAAGCCAGAGACGATCTTGCTTGGTCAATATCAGAGGAAGCGACAGTAAGCCTTGTAGCATTTAGTTCTTGTCTTGCTAAAGCCAGAGACGATCTTGCTTGGTCAATATCAGAGGAAGCGACAGTAAGCCTTGTAGCA
>MFRQ01000146.1 GCA_001784615.1 Candidatus Melainabacteria bacterium RIFOXYA2_FULL_32_9 | reverse complement strand
TTGTAATTTCAAAAACTCGTCGTTTTCGAAATTGTAAGCTCCCGCTTCGCTCATCAAAATCCATAAGTATTTTTACGCTGTCCTTAGTTTGCATCTTAACAGGTAAAATATGCTGAGCGAAGTATTTCAATATATTGCAGATAGTTTTAATGATGGGCAAGTTTACTCATCTTTCTTTAGTCAATTCACACTGATTGCAATCTAAATTATTTACTAAGAATATTTCTTTTTCTGTGCACCATATCAACAAAAGCTTCTAGACGACTTTGAAGGCCAGTTGAACTTGTATGCGAGTCAAAAATTAGTGACAGGATAGGAATTCCTGTTTTTTCCTGAATTAAATTTAATTGACTTCTCAATGCATCATTTGGGGTACAGCCAAAAGGAGAAATAAAAATTATTCCATCATATGCTTTGTTGACGTAATTATTTATCCTTGCTATTGCATTAGAGGTAAAAACTCCATAATTATTCCTGATAAAATATTTAATTTCTACATTTGATATATTTTCTTTTTTAATTAAGTTATTACCAAATTTATCTACAATAATTCCCATATAACCAAGTTTGCGATCAGTAAACTGGTGAGAATAAGGTTCTCTCAGAGAAAAAGGATCTCCTGTTAATCCAAAATGCAGGCAATTATAATCAGGTGGGTATGATTGAAATATTTCATTAATATCTTTCTTTATTTTTTGATATTCTGAAAAGCTTTTGGCCTCTGTAATTTCCTGAAATAGTTTTGAATATATGCTTTCTCCAACATTATAGTCTTTAATAACTGGTCTTATTACACAAAAAACATCATCAAGATATTGAAATAAAAGAAGTTTGCTGAAACCAAGCCAGATAGCTTTTATTATCTTAGTGCTTGATGCTCCGGTTATTTTTCTAAGGTTGTTATAGTAATCCCTAAGAAAATATCTTTTTTTTGTAATGTTCATATAATATGCTTCTGGATACCAGGAATATTTCTCGAAAACTTCAAGGTAGATATTATTGATAGGAGTCAAATTACATAGATCGCAGCCATTGTAAAAAATAACTATATCAGGCTTTTCATCTTTCACTGTTAGAAAATTGCCCAGTAAAAGTTTAAGGGGGTGACATAATTCTGCCCTTAAATTTTCCTCTCCAAGTTTTTGTGATAGTGAGTTTGTCAGAGTTGGAAGAATCATCTCATATCCAAGATATTCAAACGATGTTTGAAAGGCATATGAAGCCAGGCCTAGATTACCCGTAGTAATTTTCATAATTTAGTTTGATTCCAATATCTGAACGATTATTTTAGTTAGTATATTGAAATTCTGCAACATCTAAGCTGCTATTTTCTCCTGTATAAATTTCTTACTATAGGCTACTTTAATTGCCTGAGTTAGAAAATAACTGATAAATATACTGGTTTGTATCGTTAGTATCACTAGTAACAGGTTGTATATCATCAATTGTAAACGTACTTAATTGCTGAATAATTGAGTTTATATCTGTATTAGTTAAATAAGTACCATCTTGGAATTCTATTTTTTCAATTTGATATTCTGGCTGAGAATACCAGTCGATGACTGTTATTCTATTTTTTGGATCTTTTAATTCTATGATTATGTTATTGTCTATTTGGCTAAAGGTTAAATCATCAATTGAGATTCCTTCTCCTAATTTTATTGTATCTATTCCATTAGTATCTGTGATAGTGTCTTGTCCGTCGTTTAGATTAAATATATAGATGTCATTGCCATCATTTCCATATATAGTATCGTTGCCGGTATTGCCTGTTAGGGTATTATTTCCGGTATTACCAGTAATGATATTATCAAGTTCGTTTCCTGCTGCGTTTATATCATTCGTGCCTGTTAAGTTTAGATTTTCAACATTGGATCCTAAAGTGTAAGAAACAGTTGAATAAACACTATCTATTCCTTCGTTTTTAGTCATAGGGATTTCATCTGTTTTCTTAAATACCCATCCTCTGCAATTATCGACTGTAACACTGTCTCCACCCGAGAATTCAACCCCATCTGATCTTAACCATTCTCCTGGGGGGAGAGTTATAGTTTGTTGTGATCCTGAATTATTTAAATACACAGCTCCATAGCTATAATATCTTGCATATACTGCACGACTAAATGAATAACCGCTAACAACATCTTTTATTCCTGTATCAGTACCGGGTAGGATTTCTCTATCTCCTAACGGATAACCGATTTCACCTAATATTTCAGCAGGTATAAAATATGATTCTATTCCAGTGCCAATATCAGTAACAGTTGTAACTCCAAGGATATTGTCTGTTAATAAGTTCATAGGCAATCTAAATGTTTCGAAGGGGCCTCGGTCTTCATCCCAGTATGTATCCTGGCAAACCTGATGAGCATCTCGGGCTTGATCTGAGTATCTAAAATATGAAGCGATACTTTTATCATTTGTGCCTAAAATGTCATCAATTCTGTCTTCAAGCATAAATATATCTCGATTGGTAAACTTATAGTAAGGAGGAGAGTTACCTATTACCATTTTATCGTTTATTACATCTTTAACTAAGCCTGCAATTGTATTCCATCCTTCTTGCAGAGCTGCAAATTCTTCATTAGTGAGTAATACTGTGTCGCCAAGCTTACTTCGCCACCAGTTATCAGAAAAGACACCATCAAATCCCGCTTCACATATTCCCTTGCAATGATCTACATAATAAGCCTGCCACATGGGATTTGTGGAATCAAAAAGTGGTCTATTGGTATCATTTCCCGTGTAATAGTGTAATATTTCACCATTTTTAGTTAAAAATAAGCTATTTTCATTGCAGTAATCCCAGGTACCAAAATTCTGTCCGTCAAATAGTTCGTTAGAGTGCCAGAAATACCATTCAGGATGAATTGATGAACTTTCATAGTACCATACGTCAGTCATATTAAGATAAGGTAAGACATATATGGTTCTATTTTTAGCAGATGCTTCTGCTTTTATGTAGCCCATTGTTGCGTTTAGGCCTGTATTTGGGTTTTTTACGCTATCATAGTTGTCTAAAAATAAATCATTATAATCACTGGTTCCTTGTCTTGATCCTGCTCTGTTGAGTCCAAGGTAATCAAGATATGTAGTCGCTAAGTCAGATAATATATCATTAGCTTGCTGAGTTGCTTCCCAATCTACTTGAGTAATGCCGTTAACGGTTGTATAGCGAGTTGATGCATAAAATAATCCGTCTGGACAAACATGCCATTGATTTCCCATTACTCTGGGGAAAGTGCGTGCATAGATATCTTTTAAATATTCTGAAGTTATCCAGCTGGTGTCTGGAGGAGTAGCAGGTGATGATTCTATTATCAAATCGTCCGGGTTATCTACATAATAAATATCATCGCCATTACCCCCGATAAGAGTGTCTCTTCCTACTCCACCGTCTATGGTATCATTGCCATCTCCACCATTTAGAACATTATATCCTGAATTTCCTGTAATAATGTTGTCTAATTCATTGCCTGTACCATTATTATTACTTGATCCTGTAAGGGTAAGATTTTCAAAATTATCATTAAGGGTATAAGAAATACTTGAATATGCTATATCAATGCCTTCATTGATATATTCAATCATTACATCATTAAGATTATCTATATAGTAAGTATCATTTCCAGAACCACCATAAACAGTGTCATCTCCTGCTCCATCGTCAATTTCATCGTTACCATCTCCGCCGTATATAGCATCACTTCCCCAGGAAGCATAAATGATGTCATTACCAGCGCCACCATTAAGAATATTATTTCCCAGATTACCTGTAATAATGTTATCTATTTCGTTACCAGTACCATCATTGTTTCTTGTACCAGTAAGCGTTAGATTTTCAAAATTATCATTAAGAGTATAAGAAATACTGGAATATGCTATATCAATGCCTTCATTGGCAGACTCAATCATTACATCATTAAGGTTATCTATATAGTAAGTATCGTTACCGGGCCCACCATAAACCGTGTCATCTCCTCCCCCATCATCGATTATATCGTTACCTGAGCCTCCATAGATGACATCATTACCACCAGAGGCATAGATAGTGTCATTACCGCCTAATCCGTATAATGTGTTATTACCTGAATTACCTCTTATAACGTTATTTAGTTCATTGCCCGTGGCATTATTACCTGATCCTGTAAGAGTGAGATTTTCAAAATTATCACCTAAAGTATAAGAAATACTTGAATATGCAATGTCTATACCTTCATTGGCATATTCAACCATTACATCATTGAGATTATCTACATAATACGTATCGTTACCGGCCCCGCCATAAACAGTATCATCTCCTTCACCATCATCGATAACGTCATTGCCGGATTCTCCATAAATAATATCATTACCATTAGAGGCATAAATAGTGTCGTTACCAGCCTTTCCATATATAGTATCAGGGTTGTTAGTACCTCTTAATACATCATTGCCTTCTGTTCCTGTTATCGTAGATGCTAACAGAGATTGAGCAGCTGTGGAGTTCTCAATTTCTTGCCAGGTTAAGAAATTTCCATCTGAAAATTCTACTTTTTCTATTTTATATCTGTTTTTAGAATACCAATCAATAATTGTTATTTGGTCATCAGTATTGTTTATATTGATGATGATATTATTATTTTTTCTGCTGAATATAATATCGTTAAGTGTAATTCCAATACCGAATTTTATTATGTCGTAGCCATTAGTATCAGTTATAATATCTGATCCGTCCCCTATATTAAATAAATACGTGTCATCCCCCCAGTAATCTTTAATACGGTCATTACCTTTTTTAGTGTAATAGATGGTGTCTTCACTTGATGTGGTTAGATAGTCAAAATTATCAGTCCCCTCAATAAAACGCATACTAATTTCTCCTTGCTACTTTATAAAACAGGCAAGATATCCTAATCAATGCTATAAAATGGCTAGAGTGCAAAATAAGTTAGTTAAGTTTACTAAAACATTTACTTGATACTTAACAAATTTGTGACCTTTTAAACTTATATAATTAAATTCAAAAAAACGTTATTATCTATTTTTCTCATGATATTTATCTACTTGTAGTAATTAGAAAAAAGTTTTTATATTAAGAACCTATCCGACAAAAAAACGTC
>MFRQ01000145.1:5972-29590 GCA_001784615.1 Candidatus Melainabacteria bacterium RIFOXYA2_FULL_32_9 | reverse complement strand
ATTATATCAACCCTATCAATATCAAAAAAGCTCAATATATCCTTACAGACTATATTTAATGTTTCATCCAGTTCCATTATTTTACCTTTATTATCTTATGGGAATTAAAAATACTAAAAAATTATACTCAAAGTATAATCTCCTAAAAAGTAGATTTAATCCCACTCTTAGTTAATTTAATTAACTAAGTAGATAACAAAAATTTTTTATAAGTCATCTTAAAAATCATAGGAATACGTATTAAATCGAGAATTTTTTTAAAGGAACATAGTCTCCCTTAAGAAAATTCTCGATTTAAGAATGCTTATACGTATTTAATTTTAAAGCGTACGAATATTAATATTTAGACATGAAGTTCTGTTTATTTCTTCAAAAAATTTTGTTAAAAGAATCTTTAATAACAACGAAATTAGCCATTTTCATTTAGTAATTTAATTGCATGATGAAAACATTGTCTGATATTTTCTGTTTTAGCTCTACTACGTTCTATTTTCAGTATATCTTTAGCTTTTTGTCTAATACTATTAAAAAAACCGTTTTCAGTGGCATTAACAAGAGGCAATGGATCCTGATGAGCTAATTCAGCCAATCTACGTAATTTTCTTTCAGAAACTTCTCTTAAAAAGAAGCTAGAATCTGTACGAAAATGAAAAGTCATAGAAACACCCTCATTTTATAAAAGCTTTTTCGAACCATTAAACTTGCTATATATATAAAAAAAATTTCTTCACGAAAAAATTGCTTTTTTGTAAAATAAGTTAATACTCAAGCCATGTAAAAACAACCAAAAATTAATCATGTATATGCATGATTATTAGTACATTTCAACACTTTCTAGATGGGAATCAAAAAGATAAACCAGATAAAGCCTCTTAAGAAGCCACAAATTCTTCCTGATATGCCCAGGCAGAATGATTGTGAATACTTTCATGCGCTTCACAATCTACTTCGAACCAATGAATTTCTTTGATATTTTTAATCTTTGAAACCACATCTCTGAGAACATCTTCTACAAATTTTGGATTATTATATGCAAGCTCAGTTACGAACTTCTCATCTTCTCTCTTCAAAAGAGGATATACAGGACTGCTGCCACATTTTTCAATTAATTCAACAAGATCCTCAATCCAGACAATAGAATTAACATCATAGCTTATACGTACTTTTACAAAAGTTCTCTGATTATGAGCACCATATTCGGAAATTTCTTTACTGCAAGGACACAAAGTAGTTACGGGAACATTTACCCCTAAAATAAAAGTATAATCTTCTTTATTTTTTAATATTCCCTCAAAGGAGCAATCATATCCCATTGGGCAGACAAGCTCACTTACAGGAGCTCTTTTATCAATAAAATATTTAAAATTGAACTTTAATTCTGCGCTTTCTGCGTCAAGTTTATCTGTAATCTCAACTAAACAACCTTTTAAATCTACACCAAGCAGATTTCTCTGGCCCCATTCACTAAGAATTTCAATAAACCTGGACATATGAGTGCCTTTATAATCTTTTGGTAAAGAAACACTCATAGTAGCTTTTGCACTTACAATTTGCTCTTTATCATTTTTTCTTAGGATATTAAGAGGAACTTCAACATTTCGGACACCAACTTTTTGGATATCTATACCCCTATGATCCTTTTGGTTTTGAACGTCTTTTAGTTTTGATCTTACCATTTAATCGTTATTTTCTTCTTTTTGTTTGATTTCATTTACTAATTCACTCATTTCGCCACGACTAAGCGCATTTAAAAGTTTTTTAGCAGCAGCTATTTGTATATGGGAAGGAGCTACCCTAAGTAATTCCATTGCTTTTATCATAACAGGGTCTCTATCGTACCATCTATTACCTTTCATAAAATATTTTGACACAGATTCATAAACTCTTTCAATAACTTCAGCTGCAACCTGCTCTTTCAACTTCATAATAAAATCTGCAGCTTGTCCTTTTTCTTCTTCAGAAGATAAACTCAATAATTCCATTGCTTCTTTTAAAAGCGGATCTTGATCATACCAGCGACGATTTGTCATAGTTAGTACATCCTTCAATATATTATTACTCGATTAATGGTTGGTTACAGGAAGTGCCAAAGGCACAAATATAAGTACACATTGAAATAATTGAGGACTTAATAATGTGACTATGTTACCTACAAAAATCATAACGGATTTTTTATCAAAATCCTTAATGATTTTTTTCACTGTCCTTATATTTAAGTATAAATGTAGTTTCTAGAAAAATGAACAACTTATTATAATATTTACCCCTTATTATTGAACAATAAACATTCTTTTAAAATTTGCAATGCAAAGCTCAAAAGCCCGAAGAATAAATTCTTCGGGCTTTTGAAAAACTTTTGAAATAGAAAAGTCTATTTGTTTACTAACTCTCTGAATTTTTTACCAGCTGAGAAAGCAGGAACTGTTTTAGCAGGAATTTTAATTTCTTTACCTGTTTGTGGGTTTCTGCCGGTTCTAGCTGCACGTTTGCGAGCTTCAAATGTTCCAAAACCAACTAATGTTACTTTTTTACCTTTAGAAACTGTTTTTTCAATTGTTTCTAAGGTTAAGGAAATGATTTCGGAAGCTTGTTTTTGTGATACTTTAGCTTTTTTTGAAATCTCTTTTACTAATTCTTCTTTATTCATAGGATTTCCTCCCAAATAATAGTTACAACCTTTATTATATAGATATTTTTGAGATTGACAAGCCACAGATCAAATTTAGATAAACTTATCCAATTTTATCTTCTAAATTAAAATCATGTAAATCTCTTTCTCCAAGCTTATTACAGCATTATAATCATTAGTATTATATTGTTAACTTTTGTTACAATACTAATTGTATTTTTATTTAAAACCCTAATTTAAACAATGCTAAAACATAGACAGGATAAAAAGATTTTAAAGAAAGTTATATAAATCAAAGGTCTTTTATAAATAATTTTTCTTGGCTAACCTATAATATTAATTAGAGGTGATTATAATCATGTTAAACAATGGTTTTGGATGCTTTTCTCTTATATTTGGATTTTTTCTTCTCTTATTTTTATTTAAATTCTGGTTTTTAGCTATTTTATTCCTGTTAATAGGATTAATCATTTATAAAAATCTAAGTAAAATCATAAATATAAAGTCTGCATTTAAAAAAAAGGAAGAATTTATAAGCAAACCCGGTAAAATTTATAAAGCTTGTGCTTTCTGTGAAACAAAATCTGAAAGAAATTCAAGCTTTTGCAGTAATTGTGGAAAACCTTTTGAGAGTGTACAATAATTAAGACTTTCAAAATATGGGGGTAAGTATTAAATGTCAGAAACAGTTAAAACCTGGGCAGAATGGCTAAAAAAATCAAGATTTTCATATTTAAATGAAGAACAAAGAGAGCAAACAGTAAGATGGTTGGTTTTAGTTAGGGACAAAATATTAAATAGAGCTAACTTAAGACCTGGAGATACAATTATTGATATTGGTACAGGCACAGGTTTACTTGCTTTTGGAGCTTATGACATTCTTAAAGATACAGGCAAAGTGATAATGTCTGATGGTTATCAGGATTGTATAGATGAATGTAAGAAAATAGTTGAAGCCTGTAATATAACTGAAGGAATTGAATTTCTTTTATCAAGCGCAGATAATATTAATTTATCTGATAATTCAGTTGATGTAGTAGTTATGAGATCGGTTCTTGTTCATATTATTGATAAACTCAGTGCAATCAAAGAATTTTACAGAATTTTAAAACCCGAAGGAAGAATTTCTATTTTTGAGCCTATTATTCAATCTAATACCAGATATTATGAACTTATAAATCCGGCTAATTTTCCAAATTATGAAAAACTAAAAGAAGCTGAAATCAAAATAATGACAAAAGAAAATGATTCTTTAACAAATTTTGATGACAAGAGCTTAATTAAAGATTTTGAAGCTGCCGGCTTTAAAAACATAGATTTAGATGTAAATACCGAACAATCCAGTTATACAGTTACTGCAAATATGATAGATCCATGGTTTAATGTACCTCCAGGACCTGGCGTTTTATCTATGAAAGAAAGATTTTTGCAGTATTTAAGTGAAGAAGAAATGAATGAATACATTGAAAAATTAAAATTAGAATTAGACGGTAAGGTTATAACAGTTAAGTCTTTTTCAGCTTATATTTCTGCTGTTAAATAAAAAACAAGTATTTGTTGGGTCAAAATAATTTTGACCCAACCTACTGGTTAAATGGTGTATTTTTTCTTATGGCTTTTAAGAATTTCTTTCTTAAAGTTCTTTTTCTGCTTGAAGAATGGGTTAAATCGAGCTATTTTTTTGTTACTTTGTTTTTGATTATATCTTTATGGAGCTTTATTGATATAGCTATTGATGTGGTTACTAGAGATGAAATCACTTATTATGACAAAATAATCGTTAGTTTTTTAAATAACATAGCTTCATCGTCTTCAACTACATTTGCCATTTTCATAACAAGATTAGGAGCAGAATATGTAAGCTTTTTGTTAATTCCAATAATATTAGGATTCTTATTCTTTAAGCATATAAAAGAAGCTTTATTGGTATTAATATCCACAGGAGGGGGTTTTTGTTTAAATATAATAATCAAAAATTTCTTTGACAGAGCAAGACCTGTTGTTGGAACTCCTATTGTTCAGGTTGAAGGGTTTAGTTTTCCTTCAGGGCATGCCATGATTGCCATATGTTTTTATGGGGTTTTAATTTATCTCTCGTTTAGATATATACAAAATAAATGGTTAAGAAGGTTTTCTTACATATTTTTTAGTACATTAATTCTATTAATAGGCTTAAGTAGGGTATATCTAGGTGTTCATTATCCATCAGATGTTCTTGGAGGATTTAGTCTTGGAGCATTCTGGCTTGGAATATGTATTTTGATTTACAGGATATTTCCTTTGAAATTGTTGGATTCGAGCAAGAAATAAAAAAATCCTGAATAAAAAAGATGAAATTTGTTTCAACATTTTGCTAGTATTGTTAGCCAGATAGATGTCGGTCTTGTTCCGACATCTTATTAGCGTCGTCTCTTGAGAAAAACCCAAAGAACTTCGGAATAACATGGATATAGAAAAACTAAAAACCCTTCTTTAAAACTATTTAAGCGTGTTCGGGCTTTGGCTCATCAGGGTTAATTTGAGGCTCGTCTTCCAGTTTGCCGACTTGATTTCTTCCATCTCTTTTTGCTCTGTATAAACCCTGATCAGCAAATTCGATTAATTCCATCGGTACTGCTCCATGTTTTGGATAAGTTGCAATTCCTAAGCTAATCGTGACTCCAACTTCTACACCATCAGATAATTTAAATTTCTTTGAATCAATTGTTTTACATAATCTGCTAGCAATATTATAAGCTTTATCCGTATTAGTATTATATAAAATAGCAACCATTTCCTCTCCGCCATACCTGGCAACAAAGTCAGAAGATTTTACTGAACTCTTAAGAATTTGAGCTACAAGTTTTAAGACCATATCACCTGCCTGATGCCCATACGTATCATTGAATTTCTTAAAGAAATCAATATCAACAAATACTAATGAGAAACTTGAATTGTTCTTTTGAGCTTTTCTTATTGCATTTTCAAGATTTTCCTGGAAATATCTGTGATTATATAAACTTGTGAGGCCATCTGTAGTCGCTAATTTATATGTATATTCAAAATCTCTTGATTTCATAAGATATTTAATAATGTACATAAAGATAAATGTAAGAGTAATCACAATTATCTGATTAAAAATACCTATCCAGATAAAATTACGATTGAATAAAATAGAAGCCAAAGCTATATAAAGAGTAGCAATTACTATAACCATTAATGACGAGGTTATTACAGATCGCAGTTTTATTACCAGTATTCCTGTAATAAGACTCAATATAATACAGATTATAAAATCAGTATTTGAGCTTACTTTTCTTATTGTATTACCATCTACTAAGTTATTAAAAGCTGTTGCTTGGATTTCTACACCTGGATATATCCTGCTTAAAGGAATACTTTTAATATCAAACATAGAATTTGCCGTTACTCCAACAAATACAGTTTTATCTTTAAAGTAATCAGCTGGTTTTATAGGTTTTTTACCTTCTTTAATATTATTAATAGATTTAATAACTTCATAAAAAGGTATATATTCAAATGTTCTTTCAGGTCCATACCAATTTAACAGTATTTGACCATCTTGATTTAGTTGTATTTTTCTTTTTCCAAGAATTAATTCATTATTTTTGTTTATAAAAAATTTGTTCGTATCAAGGTTTTCTTTTTTCTTAAGATATTCATAAGCCGCTTTAAAACCTAAATATGGATAAAAATCATCTTGATATTTGACAAATAAAGGGGCATGCCTGCTAATACCGTCTTTATCTCTTAAATAATTTGTTATTCCTATATTTGAAGTAGAATTAATAATACCATCCATAATTAGACGGCAATTCGCATAAGTAAAGTTTGCAAAGTTCACTACCGGACTATGATTTTCTACTTGTATTTTTATTTTATCAGGTAAAACAGGGGATCTATTGTTCTCTCTATCATCAAAATTCATAGCCACGTACACATTATCATAGTTATTTAATGTTTTAATAAATTCCTTATCAATTTGCTCAAGACCATTGTGATAAGAAGTAAACATAAGGTCGAAAACAATTGAATCAACACCACCGGATTCAAGATAATTAATGATTTTTGTATAAGCACTTCTATTCCATGGCCAAACTCCAAATTCATCTTGCAAAATTTCAAGACTTGTGTCGTCAATACTTAAAATAACAATATTTGAATTGTGTTTAACAACTTTATTTGGCATGTTATATCTGAAATCAAGCGTTTTCAACTCTACAGACTCAAAAAACTGGTTTACATTAAAAAATTGCCCAATTCCCCATAAAAGAGAAATCATTGCAGCAATTAATGAAAAATAAATTAAATATCTAAGATTTTTGCTGTTTAAAAACGCTTTTATTTTAAACATCTTCTTCCTCAACTCTTTTTACGCTACTTAAAGGTACTATTGCTTTACCATATATATGAAAATTCACTAATAATTTTGTGGTTACGGGATGTTTTATAAATAATAAAACATCTCCTTCAGCCCCTATAGGGATTGAACCCAATCCCTGTTTAGAATGTTTAATATAAACCACTTTTTGGGGTTTATCAGGCATTAATTAATTTTAATCTCTCTCTCAAACTTTTGTTACTTAAGATAATATTATCATTTTGAATAAAAATAGTTCTTTTTAATTCTTTTGTAGTTAATTCTAATCTTCCAGGATTTTCAAGAAATTGAAGCAGACATTCTTCGTTAACATTCATAAATAAAGTGGCTCCATCCATTCAATAAGATTCTAAAAGTCTCCAGCCCCCAGTTATATATAAGTCTGTCATAAATCCTAGCTTGAAACATCCTCCATGGGATGAATATAAAGGCTTATCAGGGATTTAAACCATCATTCAAATATATGATTTATCTTACTTGTAAATAGTGTAATTTAATTAGTATCCAATAAAAAATAAGGTGGATGTCTGATAAAATGGATTTAGAATTCAAGAAAATTTCTTTATCAAAAGCTGAAAATATTGGCATTATTACTTTAAATCGCCCTGATATTCAAAATGCTATATCTTACGATACTTTTAAAGAACTTGATTATGCTTTAAAATTATTCGAATCAGATGAGAAAATAAGGATTATTTTTCTAAAATCCAATTGTTCTGTTTCAAAAAATAACACTAAAATTTTTTCTGTAGGTGTAAACCTGAAAGAATACGATAAAAAGTTCCAACTTATTGAAGAAAATCCACTGGAATTTGAAAAAATACTTAAACAAACCCGTTCTCTTTTAACGAGAATTGAATCACTTAAAAAACCTGTAATTGCTGGGGTAGACGGTTTAGCTGTCGGGGGCGCTTTTGAGATTATTTTGGCCTGTGATTTAATTTTGGCATCAGATATAGCTCAGTTTAGTTTAAAAGAGATTAATATTGGTTTAATTCCGGGTTATGGCGGAATTCAAAGACTTATAAAATCAATCGGCAAAAAGAAAACTTTTGAAATTGTAGCGACAGGAAGAGATCTTGATGCTCAGGAAGCTTTAGTTGTAGGTCTTGTTGCAGAAATTTATGCAGATTCCGAGTTTAATAAAAGGTCAATGGAATTTTGTAAAAAATTAAGTCATAAATCCTCGCAATCGCTTTGGCTTATTAAAGATACAATTAATCAGCTTACAAGTAAGTTAATAGATGATGAAATTGAGGTTAAAAACTTTATAAAAGCAGTCAGTTCCGATGATGCAAAAGAAGGAATTAGTGCTTTTGTAGATAAAAGAGTTCCTATTTTTAGTTAAATTTAAAATCTCGTTAATTTACCGTGTGAAACTTTTTCCATATTCTCAGCATATGATAATATGCTGACACTTCTTTTTTAAAAGAAAAATCAGGTTGGAGATTTTTATCCCCTTTAATTATTTTATATAAGTCCTATTATTAACTCTTTTTTACTTTAACAATAACAGCATAATTCTGCTGATTTAGATTTTGCTCTGGTTTTTTAGATTTATTCAAGTTTGATACAGCAAGAATGATTGGCTCTTGAGAGTTAACTTTATTTAATTTAAATTCTTTTTGAATGAAAACCTGTTTTCTATTATCAATTGATAACTCTAAGTTTTTTATATTTAATTTTTCTTTAAATTCGCCAGAATGATTGAACTTTTCTGCAACAAAAGTTTTTGCTATTTTATTTGCACTGGACTTTTCAAAGATATGAAAATCAATATTATCATTATTTAGCTTTGTATTAACAGGCATATCAGTAATGAGAATGGTATTAACGGTTATTTTTTCAGAAGAATTTGCTAGATCAGGAGGTAATTTTAAAGAATACATATGTAGGGATTTGTCTTGTATTTGAGAATCTTCAAACAGATAAAACCATTCATTCTTTCTATTTATTATTTTTTTGTTGTTATTAGTATTTAATAATGCTACTGGTTTTACATTATCTGAATCTTGATAATCCAGTTTTTTTGCAATAACCGGAAGAAGCTTTAGCCTCTCGGTAGATTTTGATATATAATTCTCAAATTCAGTGTTATTCATTGATTTACCAGATTCTAAATATCCTATTAAATCATATTTTCTAGTATAATCATGTTTCTTTTTCCAATAAATACTACCTAGCGTAAATAGCCCTGTTCCTGCAGCTGCAATTCCTGTTATTTGTCCACCACTAAGACCAGAGTCTTTTAGATAAGGTATTTCATTACCAAATTCATCTTTACAGGATATTTTAATAGATTCATTCTCTAATATACAATCATTTAAACATAAATTATCGGCTTTCGATGCAGGGGTGATTAAAAACAATATTTGTAGTGCAAGTAAGAAGCTTAAACCCCTTTTCATAAGTCTTTATCTCCTATATAGCTAAAATTATTATTCAAATTCTCTTACATAAGTTGAATTCTAGGTAATTTGTATTAGAAAAATATATTACCTAACCGGTTATATTAGTGGTCTTTAGCAATTAAAAAACAAAATATAGGAAAATCAGGTAATATATTTTTCATCTTTTTAGTAAATTAATAAATTAAGATTTGGAAGAGGGGGGTATTTAATGTGATGTATATTACAAACCTAAAAAGGCAGAATTGTATTTATAGGTATAGCATAGAGTTATATTGCGTATGATCGTATACAAAGACAAGTAACTTGTTAACAGTGATACATTATTTATGTCTGTCATAACGCCTTGAAATATCTATTTAATTGCTTATGTATACTTATTAGTAGCAAAAAGATTTGAATATGAGGACTCTAAAAACCCATGCTGAATTATAATTTTGATCTAGCCATAGCTTTGGCATATTTTAAATGTAAAAATTTAAAGAGATTTGATTATTATAAAAATTTAAAGAGAGTAGATTCTTTAAGTAGTGATTATATACAGGAACTTCAATGGGATAAACTAAAAAAATTAGTTACTCACTGTTATTACAATATTCCATATTACAGAAAAATATTTACAGATATTGATTTTCATCCTCAAAATATGAAATCAAGGCATGACTTTTCTAAAATTCCCAAATTAACGAAACGAAATATCATAGAAAGTCATACCAAGTTAATTGATCCTAAATCATCTGAAGAAAAACTTTTTTGGGAAGCAACAAGCGGATCAACAGGGGAACCATTGAAATTTGCAAGAAGTTTTGATGATCAGGAATACGCCTTTGCACTAAGATACAGATCCAATGCTTGGTGTGGATGGGAACCCTGGCATAAATCTGTTTGGTTCGTCTCCGATACAAGACATATTACCGAGTTAGATAAAATAAAAGGCAGATTATCTTTATGGTTGAAAAGAAGACTTCTTATTGATACAAAGAATATCTCTAAAAATAATATGTTTAAATGGGTAAACCTAATAAAATCTTTTAAGCCCATTCAAGTTTATGGTTATTCCAGCTTACTTGGAGAGTTTTCTGAATTTCTTGTAGAAAATAATATCAATATACAGGGAATTAAAGGTGTTTTTTCTACAGCAGAACCTTTAAGAAAAAGACAGATTATTTCTCAAGCTTTTAATGCTCCCGTATATGATCAGTATGGATGCTCTGAAATTCCCTGTATTGCTCACGAATGTAAGAATGGCAGCATGCATTTAAATAGCGACGAGATACTAGTAGAGTTTGAGGATATTCCAGGTAATTCTGAAATAAAAAAGATAATTTGCACGCCACTTTATATGACAAGCATGCCGTTATTACGTTATGAGATTGGAGATACCGCAGCTCCCACAGATAAACAGTGTGATTGTGGTTTACCCTATCCAGTAATAGAGCTTAAAGTTGGAAGGGTTAGCGATAATTTCCTTGCCTCCACAGGAAAAATAATATCAGGAGTTACATTAGCCTGGTATATTGTTGATGCTACTAAAGGTGTTAAACAATATCAAGTAATACAGGAAAGTCTAACTGAAATCACTGTAAGACTGGTATCTGAGCAAAATTTTATCTCTGAAAATGAACAAAGTATAGAAAAATTATTATATGAATTAATGGGTTCATCAGAGATAAACATTAAATTTGAACATCTTAATGAGATTAAACCCGAAAAAAATGGTAAATTTCGTCCGATAATCTCAAATGTTACGAATAAATCTAATGAAGAGTTTTTAATTGATCCAAATATTACTCAGGACAGTATTAGGCAAATGGCATTTTCTTAGAAATGATAATACTTTTCGATTAATAGAGGAGAAATGGAGGTTTTAAAATGGCTTATATTGTAGGAAAACCCGGATATGAGAGAATTTATGGAACAGCTGGAAATGACACTATAGACAGTAAAGGGGGAAGTGATTTAATTTATGATTTTTCCAACAGCAATGACACCTATATCTTTGGTTATGGATATGGGCAACCTACTTATACCGACGCTGGAGGGTTTGATACCATTACGTTTAAGGACGGTATTAAAGCCCAAGATATAAAATTTTATATTACCAAGGGTGGTTATCTGATGCCAAGAATACAAGATACAACAGATAAACCGGAAATTGCGTTCTGGCCTGATCCAAAATATAAAATAGAAAGATGGGCATTTGAGGATGGAACTATTCTTACCAGTGCTGATGTTGATAGATTGATTGATTACAATACAAGGGTTTTAGTTTATACAGAAGGTAGTGATAATGTTAAAATTGGTCAGGGTAATAACCTAATTTATCTTATGCAGGGAAATGATTACTTTGTCTCAACTGGCGGAAATAATATAATAGAAGCATCATCAGGGAATGATACTGTCATTAATAAAGGCACTGGTAATGATGAAATATATATGAGCTGGGGTATTGATTATACCGAAGATAGAGCCGGTAATGACAGATATATTTACAATGAGGGAGATAGCCACGATACTATTCTTGATATGGGTGGTAATGATACTGTTAAATTTGGCAGATCGATTACACGAGATGATCTTATTTTTAATAAATCTGAAAATGACCTTGTTGTAACATTTAAATATGGTTCTTATGACTCTCTAACTATAAAAAACTGGCTTGTAGCATCAAATTACAAAATAGAAACATTTGAATTATGGGATAAAAGCCAAATCACCTCTCAACAAGTTAACCAGATAATATCAGGAAATAACCCACCTTCTGATCCACCTCCTCCGCCACCGCCTTCTGACTCACCTTCAGGAACTGATCTTGGGCTTTGGGCATCTCAGGGATTTACTCCCACTGTAACAGGTACAGACGGGTATAACTATCCTAAGGGTTATGCCGGTAATGATGTATACTACCTTAAAAAAGGTGGTGACAGAGTTATGGATTATACAGGAAATGATGTTTATCTTTTCAGCAAAGGAGACGGACAGGATAATATAACCGATGAAAAAGGTAATGATGTTATAGCTTTCGGACTTGGTGTTACCAAGAATGATGTTTCTTTCAAGAAAGATCCTAATAATTCTGAAAATATGATAATAAGTATAAATAATTCAAGTGATAGTATTAATATCAATAAATGGTTCAGAAATGCTAACTATCAGGTAGAAAAAGTTATGTTCGCTGATGGAACATATTTTACCAACACTAATATTAACCAGATAATTCAACAAATATCATCTTATTCAGTTAACAGTGAACCTCAAATAATTACATTAGATACAACTAATAATGATCAAAACATTCCTCTGGTAAATAATAATATATAAAATTGCAATTTTAAAATTAATAAAAGAGACTACTTAAGTAGTCTCTTTTATTCGTATAAATCTTTTTATTCTTCTGCTTTAGATTTATTTGATTTTCTGCCTCTTCTTGAAAGCTTAATTCTGTTTTCTTCTTGAGTTTCAGGAGAAATATTTAACTCTTTAGCTATCTCACCTATATGATATGTATAATTAGCCGGATCAATGTGTTGTTGAGCTAAAAGATGGAAGATAATCTTAATTCCAGCAAGATTAATTCCCAATTCTCTTGTTAAATATTGAACAAATTTACCTCTTTCAATATCGTTAAAAGAATATAATCTACGATTTTTAGGTGATCTTGATGGAACTAAAATATTTTCATCATCGTAAATTCTAAGTGTTCTTTGATGAACCTGTAGAATATCAGCTACAACGCTGATAGGAAACATTGGCTTATCTGGATCTAAGCCGGTATTGTCATTTGTTTGAACTAAGTAAGTAGTCATAATACCCCTTTTCATTTTCCCTGTCATTAACAATTTAATACTACACTTTTTAGAAATTTCACCAATTTAACCTTTGTACTTTCCAATGTTTTTTTGTTTATATCTCCAAATAATCTTACTTAAACTATACCTTAACTGCTTTTTGTTTAATTAAATTTATATCTGTTTTTACCATAGCATTTATTTATTTAAAATTTCAATTTTTTGTTTTTTTATTATTAATAAAACTTTAACTTTTACTTTTTATATGTTTTTTATAACCCTTTTTCTAAAATTTGGTTTTTTTACTATTCTTATTATTAAGTAAGAATAGTATTATACATAATTTTGAGATAAATCTGTTTTACGATCCGCTATTAAAATATGGAAATATCCAGTAATTATAATAAGCATAATAAATATGTCTTTAATTTTCAATAAGAATTTGGAATATTATTATAATATTTTTTTTAATAAATATCTAAAAACTTATTAACTTTAAATTGATAGAACAATTATAAACACTATAATATAACTAATAAAACTTAATAAATTATGAACTTTGATTTAAATAAAATTTATATATTTATTCACAAATATATCTGACCAAATCTCTATAAACTGCTTAAATAAACTTATTATTTATGAATAGACATTCCTTTTATTGGAATTATTAAAACAGGGCTTGTTGCATAATCTAATACCCTTTTACTTACACTACCAAGTAAAAAATCAGATATTCCTTCTCTTCCATGTGATCCCATAACTACTAAATCCTGTTTATGTTCTTCGATATAATTCAATATAACATCTGCAGCATTTCCTTCTAAAGAAAAGGCTGATTTAACGGGGATGTTATGTTCCTGAAGAATTAATTTTGTATTTTCAAGAATTTCATTAGCTATTTCTTTTTGTTTTCTCAGGCAGTCCTGAAGCCATTCATTATCCATGGTTATCTCTAAAGGTAATGACTCTGCCCCGGGTCTTATGGTTGTAATCTCAACTGAGCTGTTATCTAAATTTAGGATAGATATAGCTTGTTTAACAGCGTGGTAAGAATATTCTGATCCGTCTACAGCAAACAAAACATCTTTTGTTCCAACAAAGACACCTTTTTCAGGTTCATCAGGAGGCCTGACTATCAATATTGGAATACTTGATTTAGTTACAACTTTTCTGCTTACGCTTCCAAGCCATTTTCTTATTCCTTTTTTCCCATGAGAACCAAGAACAACAATGTCATATCCTTCTTCAGTAATTACTTCAAGAATAATTTTGGCTGGTTTTCCATGAAAATAATCAGCTTTTCTAACTGAATAACCTTCTGCTTCAATTAATTCTATTGCTTTATCGAGAATTTTTTGAGCTATATTTTTTTCTTCAGGATATCTTATTTCTTCTTCTGCCGGAAAAGTTACATAAGTAGGCAAAAGACCCCAATCTATAATATGTATGATATCTATTTGATCATTACGATGTAAAAAAGGTAATGATTTTCTTATGGCATAATAAGATGCTTCAGATCCATCTGCACAAAAGAGGATTTTCATGTTTATTCCTCCAAAATTATCAAAAGTTAAAGCATTATAAAATAAATTTATTCTAAATAAATGGTTATTCTGGCTAGACTATTAAAATATTACTTAAATTCCAGTATCAAATTTATGAATTCGATATCATCATAGTCAATTCTTTTTCTGGAATATAAGTTTTTTCCTGTTTCTATAACTAACTGATTGTGGTTGTTTGGTCTTAAAAGATGTGAAGGTATAAATATTTCTTGATTATCACCATTAATTTTTAATTCTCCTATTTGGTATGAATTCAAATAAATTTTTGTGGGAGAACTAATACCATTTTTAGCTGTTCCTTGATTTAGCTTTCTGGCAATTTCAGTATCTACGCCAATAATTGAACCTATTTTTAAAAAAACATTCTTTTTTTCTTCTAAATTATCAAGGTAAAACTCTTTATGAAAATATGAACCGGTTGAATTCAAGCGAAAATCCTCGGCATTTGCTGATTCATTTGAAAAAACATTATCTCCCAAATGGCGCAGACTAGCATCTATAACTAACTCTTTTCCTGATTCTTTAGTTATACCAATGGTTAATGGTTTTGTTGCCCCATTTTCAGTTATTGTGAGTGAAAAAGGTTTATATCCTTGTGCATTTATCGAAAGAATAGTGGGTCCTTGCAAATTTACATTAAGATTAAATTGGCCATTTTCATTTGTCCTGGAAATAACACCTTTTGAAGGAATACTTACGCTAGCTCCAGATACAGGTCTTCCTGTTAAAGAATCCACCACTGTATTTGTTTTGTCAAATTGTATATAGTGTTCTTTTTCTACACTTGCTGATAGAGAAACAGCAAAACAGCTGTATTGTCCCATGGGATTTAACAATAGAGACATTAAAACAGCAAAATTTAATATTAAGAAGTTTTTTCTCATATCAATCAACTTGTTACCAACTTTTTTATCGAAATTACTATTACCTATTTTTTTAAAAATGTCATTCGAAAGAAGAATTAAGATAATAGAGTTATTAAAAAAACAACAAACAGTCCCATAGCAAGTTATTGTTTTAATGTCATATTGAGTAATGACAAAGATATTTATCTGTCCTAAAAAATCAATAAACTTTATTTTGAGTAAACTTTTAAAACCTGATTAAATTGGAAAATTAAAGGAATTTTATATGCAAGAATTATTTCTGGATATAGAAACCTCGGGTACAGATCCGATAAAACATTCTATATTGTCTATTGGAATTGTAATTTCACTAAATGGTCTTGAAGATTATCAAAGCTTTTATAGAGAAATTAAATATAATGAATTACTTATTATGCCAAGCGCAATAGAAGTTAATGGTTTTGATTTTACAAGTCAGTCAAACAGAATTTCGCTTTTAAAAACAGATGAAGAAGCTGTTAGTTTCATCAAAAAATACTACAAATCAGATATTAAGCCTATTCCTATTGGTTTAAATATCGCAGGATTTGATATGCAGTTTATACATAGATGGATGCCTCTTCTTTCTAACAGGCTTAGCGGAAAAAGCATAGAATTAAACAGTTTTATGTATTTACTTGCCGAAAAACACAGTAAAAAATTTAAAGAACTAAAAGAGGAATTAACAAAAGAAGCTGATAACAGGACTAAAGCTCTTGCTTTAGGAGTAGAAAAACACCATGCCCTCTTTGATGCAGTATTTAATTTAAATCTTTATCTAATGATTAAAAAGGATCTCTTAAGTTTGGAAAAAATTTAAGAGCTTGGCTCAAAAGATATGATATACCCTGATAATTAATTGGTCAGAGTACTAGGGTTATGTTTCATAAGTCTTCAAAATTATTGTGTCAATCTACTTTTAAGATTATTACACCCTCAATAAAACCATTTTTCATACAAAATCAGAATCAAAATTGGCAGCGCTAATTAAGGACGCAATAAAAAATGCGTAAGTATTTTTTACGCTGTCCTTATTATAATTTTTTAGACAGGTTCTAAATTCTTCTTTTTTAATACAAGTTTTTTTAGTATACTAGCTCAATGATCATTGGAGAAAGAAAAGGAGGTTTTTATTTCAAATTATAGCTTTTAAAAAAAGCTACAAAATTAAAATTATTTTGTAGCCAAGAATTTTATTAATATTCTACGTTTATATCTTAAAATTAATAGTTTTACAACAATTTTTGAAAAAATTAAGGCTAATTTTAGTATTTTTTACTAAAAATTATTTAATCTTGTCTCAATTTTTGTCAAATTTTAACAAAATTTTTATGGAGGAAGTATGATAAGAGTTTTTTTTAAACATATTTTTAGTATGCTTAAAAACCCAAAATTTATTATTTTAACTGTTTTAATATTAAGCACTCTTTTTATAACAGGTATGTTCAAGTTTTCAGATGCAGTATTGGCAGCAGATCAATCACAAGTGGGAATGACTACTCCTGCTATAGTAACTCCGCCAAATCCAGCCCAAAATACTACTGCTTCTCTTAAGCTGCCAACTATAGATACAGGAGACACAACCTGGGTTCTAGTTTCTTCAGCTCTTGTATTATTAATGACATTTGGTCTTGCACTATTTTATGGCGGCATGGTAAGAAGCAAGAACGTTCTTAGTACAGTTATGCAAAGTTTTATAGCTATAAGTGTGGTTTCAGCGGTCTGGGTGTTATACGGTTATAGTATGTCATTTGGCCCTGATATGAATCATCTTATAGGAAATTTAACCTGGTCAGGATTAAGAGGAGTGGGACAGGCTCCAAATCCTGATTATGCTGCTACAATTCCACATGAAGCTTTTATGTTATTCCAAATGATGTTTGCAATTATTACACCTGCTCTTATAACAGGTGCTTTTGCTGAAAGATTTAAGTTCAGGACTTATCTGGTATTTCTTGTATTTTGGATAACTTTTGTTTACTGTCCCGTTGCCCATTGGGTATGGGGAGTTGGTGGCTGGCTAAGAAATTTTGGTACACTTGATTTTGCTGGTGGTTATGTTGTACATATCAGTTCTGGTGCCGCTGCATTAGCTGCTTCATTTATTGTCGGAAGAAGAAAAGGCTATGGTGCCGAAGCAATTCCTCCTCACAATCTTATTTTTACCATTACAGGGACAGGATTACTTTGGTTTGGCTGGTTTGGTTTTAATGGAGGAAGTGCTATAACATCAGGTGCACTTGCAACATCTGCTATTGTTGTTACACATATCGCTGCTTCTTTTGCTGCATTATCCTGGATATTTGCAGAGTGGGTACACAGAGGTAAACCTACAGCTTTAGGCGCTGTATCTGGTGCTGTTGCTGGTCTTGCTACAATTACACCTGCTGCCGGTTTTGTTAACTTAACAGCTTCTATAATTATAGGATTAATTGCTGGAATATTATGTTATTTAGCAGTAAACTTGAAAACAAAGTTTGGGTATGATGATTCTCTTGATGTTGTAGGCGTTCATGGAGTAGGTAGTACCTGGGGAGTTATTGCTACTGGATTATTTGCTACAACAGCGGTTAATTCCCTAGGAAATAATGGTTTATTTTATGGAAATCCCAATTTACTTTTTATACAATTCATAACAGCACTTGTTGTCTGGGCTTATTCTTTTGGAGTTACCTTTATTATAATGAAAATCCTCGATATAATAATGGGACTTAGGGTGACGGATGAAGAAGAGTCTATTGGTCTTGATTTAAGTCAACATGGTGAAAGAAGTTATACAATTTAATAAGTTTATATCTAAAGTATAATTATCTCGGCTCGCAGTTTATAGTCGGCTCGATTAATTATATTTCGATCACAAAATTGTATTAGAAATAAATTTAATTACAGGAGAAAGCAATGAAAAAGATTGAAGCAATAATAAAACCTTTCAAGTTAAACGAAGTAAAAGATGCCCTGAATGAAATAGGTATACAGGGCATGACGGTTATTGAAGTAAAAGGTTTTGGAAGACAAAAAGGGTTTACTGAGTTTTATAGAGGGGCAGAATATCATATTCCCTTTATTCCAAAAGTAAAATTAGAAATAGTAGTATCAGATGAATTACTTGACAAAGCTGTCTCAATAATAGTGGAAAAAGCTCAAACAGACACAATTGGAGATGGGAAAATATTTATTTCTTCAATAGATGAAGTAATAAGAATAAGAACAGGTGAAACTGGTATTGCCGCAATATAAAATTTAAGAGATTTGTAGTTTGTAGCAACCCACTATTACTCTGACCAATTAATTATGCAAAGTGAGGTCTACGGGGGAAACCCATGCACCACGTCAATTTGAAGGTGACAAAGTCACTTTTCTCAGTCATCAATCATTCCAATAATACCTCTATCATTGTGAGGTGGCAGAGTCACTTTTTCTTAGTCATCAATTATTCCAGTGATGACTTAATTATGTGCGTTAGCACCAGCAATGTAAATAATTGAAACAAAGTACTAGCTTGTAGCATGGCTAAACTGAGTTCCTGAAATTTGTTTCTTATGACCATCTATATAGTTATACAGCCATATTTTTAGCAATGGGAAAAGGTTGGCGTGATGACCAAATTTTAGCATTTCTGAAAAAGCTTTATCAAAACAATAATTATACTTATTAACCCTGTATATAGCTGTCATTATACCTGTTCTATCTTTACCCTCACGGCAATGAACATAAACAGGCTGGTTAACAGGATTATTAACGATACTTAAAAAATATTGTATTTGCTTAATTCCAGGTGGAACTATAGGGCACATCGGTATACTGATATAGTTTAAACCGGAATTTCTTATTATATTTTCTTGTTTTTGCTTATTGTTCTTGAAAAAGTACCTTAAATCAATCACGGTTTTTACGTTTTTATATTCAATTAAAAACTCAATGCCTTTAATGTTTGGAACAGCACCTCTAAAATATCCTTTGTCTATTTGATGAAAGTTTTTTATGAATTTTTGCGCTTCAATATCTTTATAATCACGGTTATTAACGTTTTTTTTAGGCTGATCATAACTAGAAATTTTAGTTTTTGACCCTAAGCACGAAAAAACTAATGCTGCTAAGGTTTTTATTTCTTGCAGATCAAAAGTCTTATCTTGGTTTTGATCTGCAAAAGAGTTGGTTAGTTTTGTCGATTGGTTAAGACTTTGAAAATCAAATTGGGAAATATGTATTTTTTTTGAACTCATAACCCCTCTGAGACAAAAATTTAATCTTGTAACACTGTTACTTACTTATAAAAAGTATAATTTTTATTAATAATTGCTATTATTTAGGCCTGTATGAATGAAAATTAACATTTATTATTCATGAAAAGGCTAGTATAGACTTAATTTTACTTAAAAATAAGGATGTTAATTGGAATTATAAATGGTATCATTTTGCCATGGAGTTAAATAATTTGTCTGTTGCATAAGAACTTTAAAAGGATAATAAATGCGAATATTTTATGCATCTGATACATCGCCAAATCCAGATTTTAATTCAGATTTATGGAGAAATAACCTGTATTTGCCCTTGGTTGATATGGGACATGAGGTTATTGAGTTTGATTATAATTTAAGAGAAACTTTTAAAAATCTTGATCCGGCGAATTATGAGCAAAATAAGTTTATTCGCAGAAACAGACTCAAATTATCCAAAGAACTTTTAAATCAAATAAAAAAAGCTCATGATGAAAAACCTGTAGATTTATTTTTCAGCTATTTTTATGATGCCTGTGTTTTTCCTGAAACAATAGATGAAATCAAAAGGATGGGGATTAAGACAGTTAATTGGTATTGTAATGGTTCATATCAGCTGCATCTTGTAAAAGAAATATCTCCTCATTATGACTGGTGTCTTGTACCGGAAAAATTTCGGATGGAAGACTATAAAAATATGGGAGCAAAACCTATTTATTGCCAGGAAGCAGCAAATCCAAATATTTATAAGCCTTATGATCTTCCTTATGAGTTTGATGTTACATTTATAGGGCAGGCTTATGGGGAGCGTCCCGAGTATGTCAAGTATATTCTTGATCAGGATATCGATATAAAAGTCTGGGGTTCAGGTTGGCAGAATTATTCTGCTCTTGGACGTATAAAATCTCTATCAACTAAAGGCTTAAAGCATGCCAGTCTTGGAATATTAAGAGAGTTATTGGAATTAATAGAGTCTTCATTTAAAAAAGTAAATGAGTCTGAAATAAAACTTCCGTATAATAGAACCGGTCAGGTTTTGCCTGATATAGAAATGATAAAAACGTATAGTCGCTCAAAAATTAACCTTGGATTTTCTTCCTGTGGAGATACTCATATAAGAGAAGAAAGAATTCTTCAGGTACGCCTTAGAGATTTTGAAGTTCCAATGAGCGGCGGGTTTTATATGGTTGAATATATGGAAGAGCTTGAAGAATTTTTTGATATAGGAAAAGAAATAGTTTGTTATAAAGACAAAGAAGACTTAGCTGAAAAGATAAAATATTACTTAAAAAATGATAATGAACGTGAAGCCATACGTAAAGCCGGTTATGAGAGATGTCTAAGAGATCATACCTGGCATAAACGTTTTGAGATGGCCTTTAAGAAAATGGAATTATAATCAACCCGAATTGCTAATTGCCTAAAACCAGCACGAATATTGAGTAAAAAATTCTCAAAAGTTATAGAGAATTGCAAAAGAGGCGAAGCATCTTTGCTACCTATGAGTGGTTGTGGGTGGGTGTTTTGAGAATTTTTTACTCAAATTAACTAGCGATTTAGGTTAAGCAGCTCTTTTTTGCTTTTGTAAATTTTAGTAAAAAAACTAATAAATATTCTAATCTCTGGAACAGTTTTCCAGCTGTTTATATTTATTAAAATATAAAGGCCGTAAAACTTTCAGGCCGTCTTTATAAGAAAGTATAGATTTGTTGATAAACATTGATTTCCATGATAATTTTATTAGCAATGTCTCAAAAAATGATGAAAGATAAGGAATTAGAACCTTTGTTTATGTAAAAGTAATATGCAGTAAGACCCAGATGTAGTGTATCATCGTATTTTACAAAAGGAGCAAGGGATTGAAGGTGCAAGCAGAATTAGAAACTTTAAAGATAAATCAGAAATGTGCTTATTTAGGACGACATATACTAGCTGAATTTTATGGTTGCAACTCTAATGTACTTAATAATATTGAATTGATAGAAAAAATGATGGTAGATGCTGCTACAGAGTGTGGCGCTACTGTTGTTGAGAAAAAATTCCATATGTTTAACCCTTATGGTGTTAGTGGTGTGGTAATTATTTCTGAATCTCATTTGGCAATTCATACCTGGCCTGAATTGGGTTATGCAGCTGTAGATCTCTTTACCTGTGGTGAAAGTTGTGATCCTAAAGTTGCATATGAATATCTTAGAAAAGAATTTAATGCTCAATCAGCGTCTTATTCTGAGTTAAAGCGTGGCCTTTTAAATACTGAAAATGAAGTTCTTGTTACTCCTTTTGAGATAAAAGAACAAAGATAGCATTCAAATAGCAGTTTTATTGCATAGGAGGCAATTAAGTGGAATTTGATCTCTGGTATACAGAGCGACATGATGATAAATTTGGAATTACCATTAAAGTTAAAGAAACCTTATGTCATGAGGTCTCAGAATTTCAAACAATTGATATTATAGATACAGAGGGCTTCGGTAGAGTATTACTTTTAGATGGAATGGTAATGACAACGGAGCAGGATGAATTTGTTTATCATGAGATGATAAGCCATATTCCTTTACTAAACCACTCAAATCCTGAACAAGTGCTGGTAATTGGTGGTGGTGATGGTGGAACAATTAGAGAAGTTCTGAAACATTCATCAGTAAAGCGTGCTGTATTATGTGAGATTGATGGTAAGGTTATTGAGGTTTCCAAGAAATTTCTTCCTACAATAGCTGGTAAATTAGATGATCCAAAAGTTGAAATTCAAGTACGTGATGGAGTTGCTTATATAGCTGAGCAAAAGAATGTATTTGATGTAATTTTAATAGATTCAACTGATCCTCTTGGCCCTGGTGAAGGCTTATTTACAGAAGAATTTTATACTGATGTTAAAGAATCATTGAAACCTAACGGAATAATGGTAGCTCAAAGTGAATCTCCAATTGCAGATAAAAGAGAAATAAACTTAATGTATGCTTTATTAAGAAAGGTATTCCCTATAGTTAAACCTTATCTTGGACCTATTCCAACTTATCCCGGCGGTTATTGGAGTTGGGCTTACTGTTCCTGTGATGTTAATCCATTTGATAATATAAACGATGCTTTGGCAGCACAGATAGAAAAAACAACAAAGCATTATAATAGAGAAATTCATAAAGCTGCTTTTGCTCTTCCTAATTTTGTTAAGGAATTAACAGGAGAAAAGGATTCAATATTGTGTTAAGCGGTCCTTTCCTATCAAGAAACTGGCCGGGAGCCTGTGAGGATTTTGATAAGTCTAAATGGGTAATGGTTGGCTTGCCTTATGATGGAACTTGTTCATACAGGCCAGGAACCCGTTTTGGTCCTGAAATGATAAGAGTAGCAGCCTGGGGATTAGAAGATTATTCTCCATACCAAAATAAAGAACTTACAGAAGTCGCTTTTTACGATGCAGGTGAACTGGATCTTCCTTTAGGTAATAGAGATAAGTGTTTGAATCTCATAAACCAGGCTACAAGGGAAACTCTTGACGCTGGAAAACAGTGGTTAGGAATAGGTGGAGAACATCTTGTAACTTATCCTGCCATTCAGGCTTATACAGAAAAATATCCAGATTTAGCTATAATCCATTTTGATGCTCATGCTGATCTCAGGGAAGAATATTTAGGTGAATGTTTATCTCATGCCTCAGTAATGAGACTTGTAACTAATCTTATTGGGGCTGAAAACCTGATACAAATTGGAATCAGATCTGGCACCAAAGACGAGTTTGATTGGAT
>MFRQ01000145.1:0-5941 GCA_001784615.1 Candidatus Melainabacteria bacterium RIFOXYA2_FULL_32_9 | reverse complement strand
TCTGAGATTCCTGCAATACTGGATAAATTGTCAAATAGACCTGTTTATCTGAGTATTGATTTGGATGTTTTAGATCCAGGTATTATGAGTGGAACAGGCACTCCTGAAGCTGGTGGAATGAGTTTTAAGGAGTTAATATCCTGGTTGTTATCGTTATCTGATCTTAATATTGTAGGTGCAGATGTGGTTGAACTTTCACCTCATTATGACCCTTCAGGAGTTTCAACTATAACAGCGGCAAAAGTCGTTAGAGAAGTTTTGTTGCTTAAATAATAAAAATTTAGGTGCTTGCCAAGAATAAATAATTTAATGATTTTCAATAGATTTCTAATATTTGCGTTTTCAATATTTATAAAATTTTAAAAATCCCCATATTGTCATTATGAGGAGGCAGCAAAACTGCACCATTAAAGTCTATAATCATAGTCTTATTACCAAGATTGATGAATTTAAAAAAAGTGACTGTGTCACTGCGGTAATCTCTCCAATGTTCACCAGATAGATTGCCACGCCTGCGTTGTAGGCTCGCAATGACAGTGCATGTTATAGAATGTGATTGATAACTTATAAAAGTGACTTTGTTACTTTGCGGTGATAGTGCGTATTATTGGAAAGATTGATGGCTTAAGACAGTGCGAAGCACCTCGCAATGACATTCTTTATTATTAGTACATTTCAACATTTTCTAGGCAAGCAACAAACTTTATAATATTACTCTTACGTCAGCTGGAACATTGATAACTAACATCAATTATTCTTGCAATCTTTAAGCATAAATTAGCTAATGGTAAGATTTGCAAATAATATGTTAAAAGCAAACCCCTGTCATTGCGAAGATTCCGAAGGAATCTGTGGCAATCTATCCATTTACATTTAAAAGCTAGTATTCATAATTGGCAAGATCCTCACGTCGCTACGCTCCTCAGGATGATAGTGTGTATTATTGGAGGGATTGATGATTTGGAAAAGTGACTATGTCACTCAGGATGACAGTTCGGGAGATTGTAGCATATTATTTGTCGATCCATCCACTAGTGCTCTGTTAAGTTAATTATGATGATTGTTGCAGTCGGGTATGTTTTCGGAGGAGCCTATGAAATGCGAAGGTGACAAGGTCACTTATTTAAGTCCTCAATTATTCTAATGAGGACTTAATTATGTGCGTTAGCACCAGCGACGGAGAAAATTTATCCAACAAAACTTTCTTAACAGAGTAATAGCAACTTAAGTCATTCTGTATGACTTAAGCTTATTTTATAAAAAAGTCTACATTAACACTTCCTTGAACAGTGACATCACCAGCTTCTATTGGAGTTGGAGGCATGGCAGCTGCCTCTGCTACATCTCCTGCCATTGCTCTAAAGACAGGTCTTGGATATTCCTCTCCACAGGATGAATTTACCTGCTTTACTCCTGTAATTGTTACACCAAGCACTCCAGCTACTACCCTTGCTTCTTCCTGGGCTTTTCTTGTTGCTTCAGCTAACACCTTATTACAATATGCTTCTCTGTCAGAAAGAGTAAAATTAACTCCTTCAACTCTGTTTGCTCCACTTGCTATAGCTGTATCTATTATATTACTGACATTATTTAATTGTTTTGTTCTAATAGTAACTTGGTTTACAGCTCTATAACCAGTTAGGATATTTTTTCTTTGATCTTTAGTATATTCATAAATAGGAACAATAGAATATCTGGATGTTTGAATAGCATCCCCTTGTTTTGTATTAATTAGATTTCTTATTTTGTTGACAACATTACTGGCTTTGGTTGCATTCTGGGTTGCTGCCTCTGAAGCTGTCTTAGCTTGAGTTTCTACAGCTAAAGTTATAGTTGCTGTATCTGGTGGAAAAGTCTGTGTAGCTGTTCCTCTAGCAGAAAGTGTTCCTCTATCGCTTTCTTTTGCTACATCTTGTGCTTGTACTATATTTGAGGTTATCAATAACGTAAATATGGCTAAAATTAACAGCGTAATTGAACATTTTTTCATTTATTATCTCCTCCTGTTTCTGTAATCACATGCATTATAGCAGGTTATATTAAATAGGATTAGCGTAATTTAGATAGTGTAATAGATTAAATTAAAGCGCTATAACTTTAAAAATATTGTTTATTGTTGAGTATTAGAATAAAATTATAATATGTTTATCAAAAATAGAGTTAATTATGCTGGAAGAGCTAGATAAAATTGATATAGAAGAAGACCAAATTTTGAAAAAAATTGGTTTAGAACTTATGTTTAGTAATCCTCAGAGAAGAGAAAGACCAGAAGGTACAACTGCTATTGAATTATCCAGAAAACTCAATATAAAAATGGAAATCGTCAAGAAAAAATTAAGAATCTTACAAGATAAGGGGCTTATTAGATCAATAGGCATTAATCCAAAATACTGGGAATTTAATGATTATAATTTTCAGCGAATGGATGAAAATGATTCAGTCTATCTTTTATTATGCAGTTTTGAAGATGTAGATTTTGATCAATACTTTAATTATTAAAGATTTTACAGTTAAAAACCAATAAAAAAGCTATGACATTTGGGATGTGCATAGCTAGATTAGGGATATGTGTATCGTCGTCTTCTAAGGAGTATGTTTCCATATTATCAGTACAACTTTAGTATGACATCGTATACATTTATGATTTCAAAAATATAATATCCTACAGCTAAATTAATACTCTTAATTTAAAAATAGATTACTGTTTATATTTTTGCTTTTTAAATTAGGATTATAATTTGAAATTAAAGCTTTTAAGTATATACTAATTGGTAAATTGTTATAAACAAGAGATTATAGATATACAATTTACATATTTTATGAATTTAAACAAGACTAATAAAACATTGATTGTTTGTTTAACTTTTATATTAGGAGTTGCCTCGACTTTATTAGGTTTAATTCCTTATTTTGCTGCTTTTTTGTTAGTCCTGATTCTGTATTTATTTTATTTCAAGGTAATTTCATATAAATTGATCTTAATTAACTGTTTGGTGCTGGTTTTTTCTATATTTTATACAAACTTTAAAATGCCTCAACCTGATGATTTGGCAAATTTAGCTCCCATCAAAGCCAGCTTACAAGGTAGGGTTATAACACAGCTAAAAGATGATGGGGACTATAAAACTAAATTCGAATTTGAGGTTAATTCTCTTAAAAAGAGGGATTCCGGTTGGAAACCTGTAAAAGCAAAGACACTGGTTACAATTTTTGATAAAAAAAGGAAATTTCAAGAAATTTATATAGGTGATGTAATTGAAGTAACCGGATATATAAGGCCACCATTTAAAGCTACCAATCCGGGGCAATTCGATTATACAAAATATCTGAGTAATTCTGGAATTTTCACTATAACTTATGTAGGATATAAAGATTTTAAGATAATAGAACATCCAAAATCTGGTAAATGGGCTTTTTTACAGGAATTAAATAAAGTAAAAAATAAAATTATCTCAATACATAGAGAAAACCTAAAATCACCAAAAGTAGAGATACTGGGCGGCATGGTTTTTGGTGATTATGCAGTTCCAACACCTAAGAACGTGAAGCAAGATTTTATTAATTCAGGTTTATTGCATCTTCTAGCAGCCTCAGGAATGAATGTTGCTTTAATTTTTGGAATATGGACATTTCTAGCACAGAAATTATTTATACCCTTCAATTTAAGAATAATAGGGGGAATGGTTCTTGTTGCTGTTTATGCATTTTTAACAGGATTACCTCCTTCTGTAACAAGAGCTACTTGGATGTTGGAGTTTATTCTTTTTGGAAAACTTATTAACAGACAGGCTGATAATGTGGCTTTATTGGCTCTTGTTTGTGCAATTATGCTGTTATTTGATCCCTTAATGATTACTGATATAGGCTTTCAGCTTTCCTTTGTGGTTACTTTTGGTTTATTAATGTGTACATCCATTTTTATTGAAAAGCTAAAACCCATACCCATTTTTATTTCTGGAAGTATTTTAATTCCAATAATAGCTCAATTATGGGTAGCACCTATTCAGTTATTCCATTTCAACACGTTTGCTACGTATTCTGTTTTTGCAAACATAATTGTTGTGCCATTTGTAGGTATTATAAGTTTTGCAGGGTTTACCAGCAGTATATTTTGTCTTATTCCTGTAATAGGGGAAAGAGTTTGTTGGTTTTTTGATAAATTAATTGAGCCTTTCATTGCACTTTTGCTTTATATATCAAAATTTACATCTGATTTACCAGGGTCATTATATTATTTTGCTTCACCAGAAATACTTTCAGCTATTTTATTTTACATCCTTATTTTGGTTATAACATTGCATATTAAATGGGATTTTTCTAAGAAAAAACTTAATTTTTTAATTTTAGCTATAGTGCTGGCTATAGTTTCTCTATCGTTTAAGGAAAATTTCTCAAAAGACTTAAAACTGCTGTTTTTTGATGTGGGAGAAGCCGATTCAATATTAATTCAGACACCAAATAAGCGTAATATTCTTGTAGATACGGGGGATATAGGTAGGAAAGATTTTAGTTCGGCTAATACAATAATAATTCCTTATTTAAGAGATAAAGGAATTAATAAACTTGATGTTCTTGTTTTAACCCATCCTGATAGAGACCATATTGGTGGGACTGTAGATGTACTTAAAAGGATAAAAACAAGCCAGATTATGGATAACGGAGAAAAAACTGATTCAACAATATATAAAAAAACTCAGGATTTTATTCGTAAAAAAAATATTACTGTAAAGCATCTAACTAATGGAAATAAAATTGACATTGATAAAGACTTGAAAATCAGTGTTATTAAATCGGCAAATATATATGGCGATACAAATAACGATACTTCGGTAATTTTATATCTAGAATATAAAAACTTTTCAGCTTTATTAATGGGAGATGCAGAAGCTGAATCATTGAATTCAATAAAAAAATATGTAAATAAGTCTATAGATGTGGTTAAAGTAGGACACCATGGCAGCTTTAATTCTGTTAATGAAGAATTTCTTGATTATTTAAAGCCTAAAACAGCAATTATATCAGTTGGAAAAAACAAATATTCCCATCCTGATAAGCTGACCTTAAATATTCTCAAAGAATTTGATATTAAAACCTTAAGAACAGATAAAGATAATGCTATTGAGATTAAAACAGATGGGGAAAACATTAAAATTAACAGTTATAATGCACCCTAACCTGACTTTTTGACTTTAAGAACCAATCCGGGAATAAAAAACCAACCTTTGTCATTACGAAGATTTCAAAGGAATTTGTTCTCATAATCATGTTGTCTTGAGATCACCACGCACTAATTTAAGTATTCGCTGTAAAAATGTGACCTCAGTTACTGCCTCTTTGTCATGACATAAGAATTTAGTTCCTGAATAGCTTCTAAGGTATTTAATTCTAAAATTGTCTTTTATAGTGAATAATATTACAATCTTATTGTGAACCTTGTTAGATAAATGCTTAGAACATATTAAAATCCCAAGATACTTGTATAATTTAAAACATACAGTTATACTAAAAAGATTAGCTTGACATTTTAGACGCAGCTTTAATAAAATAATACTGCATTGTCTATACAAAATATTGGGGCGTAGCCAAGCGGTAAGGCACCTGGTTTTGGTCCAGGCATTCAGAGGTTCGAATCCTTTCGCCCCAGAAATTAAAAGTCAGATCTTAGATCTGACTTTTTGTTGTTTATAGTTTATTTTCGGTGCACAATGCGCACCTTGCCTGATTCCGTAGGTGCTAACACACATAATTAAGTGGAATAATTGATGATTTAAATAAGTGACCTTGTCACCTTCAAATTGACATGGTGCATAGCCAATAACATATCCCCATCATCATAATTTTGGGACAGAGTACTAGCTAACTTGAGTTGCTAAATAAATTTTTACGATTTGAAATGCATCTCAAAATAAGCCAAAACCCTATTAGGGCAAACTAATAGGGA
>MFRQ01000144.1:12917-14481 GCA_001784615.1 Candidatus Melainabacteria bacterium RIFOXYA2_FULL_32_9 | reverse complement strand
ATGACTTAAAAAAGTGACTTTGTTACTTTGCGGTGATAGTGCGTATTATTGGAAAGATTGATGGCTTAAGACAGTGCGAAGCACCTCGCAATGACGTACTTTATTGTTAGTACATTTTAACATTTTTTAGGTAAGCACCTTGTTATACCTTACAAAAACTAAAAAGCTCGCTTAAGCGAGCTTTTTTACAAGAAAATTATGATTTGTTAATCGCTAAGAAGCAGACTTCAAAAATCATTAAAGATTTTTCATCAAAATCTTCAATGATTTTTTCCGCTGTCCTTAGTCTCTGTTTCTTCCAAATAAAACCCATACCCAGTAAAGCAATTCAATTAAAGCATACAATGCTACTGCAATATAGGTCATAGCTGCTGCTGATAGAACTTTTTTTGCTCCACCTATTTCGTTTTGAACAAGGTATCCACCGCCAGCAAGAGCTTGCATTGCTCTATGACTTGCATTTAGCTCTACAGGAAGAGTTATAAAGTGAAATGCTACAACAGCTCCATAAAGAACTATTCCTGTTATAGCAATTAAATCAGTGAATCCGCCCATTCCCATGAAATACCTTAAACCAAGACCTGCCATAAGAAGTATTGGCCCAAGCATTTGACCTGTTTGAACAGCTGGGAAAATTCCTGCTCTTAATTTCATAGGAAGATAACCACGATTGTCCTGAATGGCATGCCCAACTTCGTGAGCCGCTACACCAAGAGCTGCAACTGAATTGCCATAATATATTTCTTCAGACAATCTGATAACTTTTTTTGTAGGATCATAATGATCACTTAAAGTGCCCTTGGTAGGTTCAACACTGACATCATGAACCCCGGCATCGCTTAAAATATTTTTAGCAACCTGCTCACCGGTTAAACCTTTTTGCGCAAGAACTTTTGAAAACTTCGAAAAGGTTCCTTTAACAAGCATTTGCGGAATAAAAACAAGTGCCATACCTACTATTGCCACAAGCATATAACCTGGATCGTAAAACATTTTTTTATATACCTCCTAAATCTTCATTAATTTCTAGTTATTTCTTGAGATTCTTTTCTTTGTTTTCAAAGAAAATTCAGGGTTATTGATGACTTAAAGTTGTTCAAACTTATCACCTTTTTGGATTCTTGCTCCATTGTACCAGCAAGCAGCATCTATTGCTTTTTTTCCTGCCGGTTGGAGTTTTCTAATTATTACTGTTCCATTTCCAGTAATAACTCCTATCCCACTATTAATTATACCAATTATTTTACCAAAATCCTCAGGATTAACTTTTTCTTTATTTTCTTTATCAAATTGGGTTTCAATAATTTTTATCACTACTTCCTTAAAACTAGTACAAGTTGAAGGCCAGGGTTTCATGCCTCTTACTTTATTATGAATAGTTTCAGCACTCTCACTCCAGTTAATTTTTCCGTCTTCTTTACTTAATTTCGGAGCATAAGTGGCTTCTGTGTCATTTTGGGGAACAGGAATTATTGTGCCATTATCAAGACTGATCATACTCTGATAAAGCATTTCAGGCCCAATATGCGCCATAATATCTGATAATTCACAAGCATCCATATTT
>MFRQ01000144.1:6538-12886 GCA_001784615.1 Candidatus Melainabacteria bacterium RIFOXYA2_FULL_32_9 | reverse complement strand
TAGGCCCGGTATCAACCCCAACATCTGAAAGCATCGTGGTTATACCCGTTACTTTATCTCCATTAATTATTGCCCATTGAATCGGATTTGGGCCTCTATATTTTGGTAAAAGTGAAGAATGAAGATTAATTGTACCTAATCTTGGAATATCTAGTAATTCTTTGCTTAAAATTTGTCCAAATGCCACCATTATAAAAGCATCTGGTTTAAGTTCTTTCAGATGATTTATTAATGCTTCATCTTTTCGAATAAGTTTTGGCTGAAAAACCGGTATTGCTTTAGTTTTAGCCATAATTTTAACCGGAGGAGGCACAACCTTATGTCCTCTCCCTGCTGGTTTATCAGGCTGAGTAATTACTGCCTGAACTTCTACGTCATCTTTCATAATAAAATACTCTAAAGAAGGAACAGCAATTTCAGGCGTTCCTAAATAAATAATTTTCATAGAAAACCTTTATTACTCCTTATTTGCCCCTTTGGCTGCCGCACATTTCTGAAGAAGCTCTTCTAATTCTGCTTCATCAAGAAGATATTCAGGATCAACAGGTGGTAAACCTTTATTAGCTAATTCTTGATTTGTTTCAAATCTATTCATTGAATGGTCAATAAATAGGATTCCGTCAAGGTGATCCATTTCATGCTGTATAGCTCTAGCAAGTAGTGAACCATCTTTTGCTTCAATTGTAAATGGTCTACCTTTCTCATCTTTAGCTCTAACTATTACTTCAGCATAGCGCTTCACATTAGTATAAGCTTCAGGAAAACTGAGACACCCTTCATAACTTAGGGTAGCACCTGATTTTTTAATAATTTTAGGATTTACAAATACTATGGGATTTAAAGGCTCATCACCAGTTGAAGTATCAATTACAAATATTCTATAACTTTCCCCAACCTGAGGTGCAGCAAGGCCAACCCCATTTTGAGCGTACATAGTATCCATTAAATCATCAATTAGCTTTTGAATTTTAGAAGATATTTTATGAACTTCTTTTGTAGGTGTCCTTAAAACTTTATCACCGTATTGAACTACTTTACGTATTGCCATAATATTAACCATTTATTATATGTATTTTCATTATTATGATACCATAAATAATATCAAATTTTGATATTTTCGTGTAGTGTTCAGGGATGTGTAGCTGAGAGATCATGGAAAAAACTATAACAAGAATAAGCAGTAAAAAAATAAGTGAAGCGGTTAGCAATTTATGCAAACAAGCAAATATCTTTATATCTAAAGACGTGTACAATGCTCTTTTTGATTCATATTTAAAAGAAAAATCTTTAAAAGCAAAGCATACTTTATGGCAAATTCTGGAAAATCTTAAACTTGCTACTACAATCCAACGCCCAATATGTCAGGATACAGGGATTGTTGTTGTTTTTATAGAAATCGGACAAAATATTTTCATTGAAGGTGACACCCTGGAAGAAGCAATAAATCAAGGTGTTGAACAAGCTTATGATGAAAATTTCTTCAGAAAATCTATAGTTGATGATCCTATTTTTGAAAGAATTAATACAAATACTAACACCCCAGCAATTATTTATCCGACACTGGTAGCTGGAAATTCCATAAAAATAACCGTATCAATAAAAGGCTGCGGCTGTGAGAATATGAGTGCTGTTCAAATGTTAAAACCTTCTGCTGGCGCAGAGGGGATTATTGAATTCGCTATTGAAACACTAAAAAGTGCCGGAGCTAACACATGCCCACCTGTAAGGCTAGGAATCGGTATTGGTGGAACTATGGAATACGCAGCTGTATTGGCTAAAAAAACATTACTAGAACCTGTGAAAACAGAGACGGATTTAGAATATCTAATAAATGCAGAACAAGATTCTAATCGAAAAAAAATGCTGCAATTAGAATTGGACATTTTACAAGGAATAAATAATCTTAAAATTGGAGCCAACGGGCTTGGTGGAGATGTAACAGCCTTTGGAATTAATATGCAAAGTTATCCAACCCATATTGCAGCTTTACCGGTCGCAATTAATATTAATTGTCACGCTTCAAGGCATGCCCGTGCCGAAATTAAAGAAGATGAGATTATATACCATCAAAACAACTATGAATATAACTTTAAAAATCTTGAACATCAGGAAAAATCTTTAACAAAAATAGATGTAGATGATATAGATGGTTTAAGAAATCTAAAAGCCGGAGATATGATTCTCTTAAATGGCTATATTTATACAGCTAGAGATGCTGCTCACAAAAAATTGTTTGAATGTATCAATAATAATGAAGAATTACCTATAGATATAAAAGATAAAATCATATATTATACTGGTCCTTGCCCACCCGTTAATGGAGAAATAATAGGCCCAGCGGGTCCAACCACATCAATCAGAATGGATAAATATACTCCCACTTTAATAGCGAAGGGATTATTTGGATCCATCGGAAAAGGCGGAAGATCAGAAGAAGTTACAGAATCAATTCGTGCTAACAAAGGGATTTATTTTGCAACCACAGGTGGTGCTGCTACCTTGTTAGGGCAAAGAATAATTGAATCTGAAATTGTAGCTTATCCTGAGCTTGGAACTGAAGCAATTTACAAGTTTAAAGTACAAGATTTCCCAGTCATAGTTGCTATAGATAGCAATGGAAATAGTATTTTGAAATAAATCCCTACTTGCTTTATCTCTTAATGAGATACCCTACTTGTCTATTGATATTTAACATCTTAAGGAGGTAACAAAAAATACTTACGCATAAAGTGATATTGTCATTGCGAGGAGGGCTGAAAGCCCGACGTGGCAATCCAAATTATAGCATTATTTAATGGATTGCTTCGCTTCGCTCGCAATGACAGATTTGCGTTTTAAAATACGCAATAATTTTTTGTTTGTTCCTTAATAGGAGTAACGTCATCGCGAGGGCTAAAAGCCCGTGGCGATCTTTTCAATGTGGCTTATTGCTTATAATTGTTATTTGGAAAAATTCCCTCTTCGATCCCTCGGAATTACAGATTCACCTTTATCTGTTAATAATTGACCATTGTCTTAAATTTAAGAACAAAAAATAAAAGCCGCTTTTTCGGCGGCTACAAGACTTGGGGAGGAGATTGGGGTATGACCTAATTCGGTCTTATTATATTTATCGGCACGTTTCTAAAAAACTTTAGGACTTTTTTTAAATCTTGTTACATTTCTTGACATTTAATTGATTTAATTCTTATTAGTCTTAGTATTAAGGCAATGAGTAAGAAATTAAACCAGATTATTGTTTTCTAGTTTTTAAGGGTAATAATTCGTGGATAATGCAAAGTCTAATATAAATAAGATGATAAAATCACTCGGACTAGTTTTTGGAGATATTGGAACAAGTCCCATTTATACACTTACAGTTATTTTTCTTTTTATAAAACCAACTTCAGCTAATATTACAGGTATTTTATCCCTGATTTTTTGGACTATGACTATTCTTGTTACGATAGAATATGCCTGGCTAGCTATGAGTCTTGGAAAAAAAGGGGAGGGAGGAACCATTGTTCTAAGAGAAATCCTGGTTCCACTATTAAAATCTAACAAACAAATTGCATTAGTCTCAATACTTACATTTATAGGTATTTCTTTACTTATAGGTGATGGTGTAATAACACCTGCGATTAGTATTCTTAGTGCTGTTGAAGGTATGAGATTAATTCCTGGTTTAGAACAAATAAACCAGGAATTTCTCATAGTCATAGCTGCAATTATAGCTATAAGCTTATTTTTGTTTCAAAAAAAAGGCACTGAGAGGGTTGCCGGTTCATTTGGCCCACTAATGATATTATGGTTTTTAGCATTGGCAATTTCAGGAATTATCTCGTTGATGCATTCTCCAGGCATATTAAAAGCCATAATCCCTTATTATGGTATAAAATTTTTCATAGATAACGGTATTGCGGGTTTTATTATTCTATCAAGTGTTATACTTTGTGCTACTGGCGGAGAAGCCTTATATGCTGACATGGGTCACCTTGGTAGAAAACCTATTGCAAATTCCTGGTATATAGTATTTATAGCTCTAATACTCAATTATTTTGGACAAGGAGCTTTTCTTATACAACACCCTCAAGCTAAAAACATTCTTTTTGAAATGATATTTACTCAGTCAAATACACTTTATATTCCATTTTTAATACTCAGCATTATCGCAACTGTAATAGCCTCTCAGGCAATGATCAGTGCAATGTTCTCTATTGTTTATCAGGGAATCGCAACTCGCATTATGCCTATGTTTAAAATTGATTACACCTCTCCTGAATTAAGATCACAAATATATATTGGAGCTGTAAACTGGTTTTTACTTTTCTTTGTCATAGTCATTATGTCTGAATTTAAAGAATCCAGCAACTTAGCTGCAGCATACGGACTTGCAGTCACAGGAAGTATGACCTTAACAGGAATTATTATGACCTGCATATTTCATATGCAGAAGAAAAAATTTAAAACTCTTCTATCAATTCTCGTAACAATAGTTGATATAGCATTTTTAATTGCGAACTTCTCTAAAATTCCTCATGGCGGATATTGGTCAATAATAATCGCTATCATTCCTCTATGCATAATATTAATCTACACATCTGGACAAAGAAAACTTTATAGATCGCTTAAGCCTATAGATTTAGATAAATTCCTCAGAAAATATAAAGAAGCACGGGAAAGCAAATGTAAAATTCAGGGAAGCGCCCTATTCTTTGCAAGAGATATAAAAAAAATCCCTCCCTATATTGCGAACACTATGTTTGTGAATAATATTCTTTACGAGGATAATATAATTGTCTCTATTAATACACTTGATAATCCTTTTGGAATAAGTGGAGGCTTTAAAGAAAAATTAGCAGATGGTTTAAGAATTTTCGAGATACAAGTAGGATATTTAGAAGTAATTGATGTAGAATTAATGCTAAATCAAGCAGGGATAAATGAACTAGCCATATTTTATGGAGTAGAGGATATAATGACTAACAATCCCATTTGGTTTATATTCTCATTAATAAAAAAAGCCACTCCATCATTTGTCCAATTTTACAAGCTTCCACCCTATAAACTCCATGGGGTTATTACTAGACTTGAAATGTAATTTGTTTCAAGATATTCTTTATCTAACATCTATTAATTGGAAGCTATGAATAAAGAAAATATCAAACAAATAGTAAAATCTACAGGTCTGGTCTTTGGCGATATAGGAACGAGTCCTATATATACACTTACCGTTATTTTCCTTCTTGTAACAAGGCCTACTCCTAGTGAAATTATAGGGGTTTTATCTCTGATTTTTTGGACTATGGCCCTACTTGTTACAGTTCAGTATGCTTGGCTTGCTACAAGTCTAAGCAAAAGGGGTGAAGGTGGAGATATTATTCTGAGAGATATTCTCACTCCTTTATTAAAATCGTCAAGACAAGTAGCTTTTTTTACTATTTTTACATTTATAGGTATATCCTTACTTATAGGAGACGGGGTAATAACACCTGCTATTAGTATTCTTAGTGCTGTTGAAGGTATGCGATTAATTCCTGGTTTAGAACAAATAAGTCAGGGAATTGTTATTTTTATAGCTGCAATAATTGCAATGGGACTGTTCTCCTTTCAAAGTAAAGGTACAGAAAAAGTTGCAGGCACTTTTGGCCCTTTGATGGTTATTTGGTTTTCTGCTTTAGCTATATCAGGTATAATTTCAATTATAACTTTTCCTGCTGTATTTAAAGCAATTAATCCCTATTACGCCATTGAATTTCTTTTAATGCACAAATTTGAATCTTTTTTGGTATTATCTAACGTTATACTTTGTGCTACTGGTGGTGAAGCGCTATATGCAGATATGGGACATCTTGGTAGAGGCCCCATTGTAAAAGCTTGGTCAATTGTATTTTTTGCTCTTATATTGAATTATTTTGGACAGGGAGCCTTTTTGATTAATCATCCACAGGCAAAAAATATATTATTTGAGATGATATTTACTCAGGCTGAATTCCTATATATACCATTCCTGATTCTCAGTATTATCGCTACTATCATTGCATCTCAGGCTATGATCAGTGGAATGTTTTCTATAGTATATCAAGGTATCATAACTCGTATCATGCCAATGTTTAAAGTTGACTATACTTCATCAGAATTAAGGTCTCAAATATATATAGGTACAGTAAATTGGTTTCTACTAATATTTGTAATAATTATAATGCTTATCTTTAAAGAATCACATCAACTCGCAACCGCATATGGTTTGGCAGTTACCGGAAGTATGACAGTAACCGGCACTATGATGATTTGGACATTTTATTTAAGGAAAAATTACACCAGAGGAACAATCGCCTTATTTGTAACAATGGTAGTTCTTATTTTTCT
>MFRQ01000144.1:0-6436 GCA_001784615.1 Candidatus Melainabacteria bacterium RIFOXYA2_FULL_32_9 | reverse complement strand
TATATGCAAGTTCAAACAAAATAAATGGTAGTGCATTATTTTTCGCAAGAGATATGAGAAAAGTGCCTCCTTATATTGTAAATACAATGTTTGTAAATAACATTATTTACGAAGATAATATTATAGTTTCTATTAATATTATTGATTGTCCGTTCGGTATCAATGCATTTTTTAAAGAAGATTTCGCAAAAGGCTTAAGGTCTTTTGAAATACAAATAGGTTATATGGAAGTGATCGATGTTGAAGATATAATAAAGCAGTCAGGAATTAACGAAAAAGTTATATTTTACGGTCTTGAAGAAATAGTAACCGGCAACCCGATTTGGAGCACATTTGCAGTAATTAAAAAACTTACTCCTTCTTTTGTGCAATTTTATAAATTGCCTGCACAAAAGATTCATGGAATAATTACTCGTCTTGAAATGTAGATTAGACATATAAATTACTGAATTATTAAGATATTTTACAAATTTTAAATATAAAAAAACAATCACCATATTTATTTTTTATATATCCGATAATATATTTCTATTTCAGTCATATATAAAAATTAGATATGCAATTTGTCGACAGTCATAGTTTTAATTGCCAAAAGCTCAATGTTCAAGAGGGTTTTGAGTAAAAATACATGTATTCCTGATTGAGTGAAATTATAAAAGCAATTCCCATTTTCTATTTGTTTTTATATAAATGGGAGAACTTCTATAAGAAACCCGGACTACAAAAATAAAGCTTATATAGGAAATGGGAATAAAGGAGTAAGGGTATGGGTTTAGTAGCCAGCCAAGCAAGAATCTTAATGCTGACCTCAAGAAAGTCAGATCTTGAGTTTGCAATGCAGCAAATATCTCAACGCAGGATGATGCTAGCTCAGGCCACAATGTCATTAGCTCAAACACAAATGGCAGCAGGTCCTGAAGCTCAGGAAGATCCAAGATCAGCTATGTTGCAGCAAGTTGATAAAATGTTAGAAATGCAATCACTTCAATTTCAGACTCTACACAAAACAGTTAGTACAGAACTTGAATCCGTTCAAAAAATTATCGATAAAAATATTGAAAGGTCATTTAAATACGTAGCTTAACAGTTTAAAACAATCACTCATGTAAATAACCCCCAAAGGACATAAAAGTCCTTTTTTTATTTGGGAAAAATATTTGGTAATGGTAAAAATTAAAGTGATAAATTTTTTCAGAGCAATAATCCGACTAATCGTCGCACTGTCATTGCGAGGCAGCAAAGCTGCACCATTAAACTCTACAATCTTAGTCTTAATTACAGTGATTTATGAGTTATAAAAGGTGACTGTGTCACCAATCCAAATAATATTATACTATCTTCTTTTGGATTGCTTCGTCACTTCATTGCATTTCGTTCCTCGCAATGACGCTGTATATTGTTGGAAGGATTAATGACATAAATAAGTGCCTTTGGCACCTCGCAATGACACTAGGAAAATTTGATTTCTGAATACGTTCTATATCACTACCAAATATTTACTGAACCTGTCTATTTAAGCTTTTAAATTTTGAAGAAATTTCACTTATAGAATCAGGATTTTTATTGCTTAGTTGAATCTTAGCCGGATATATTTCATAGTACTGTTTATATTCCTGATCTGTAATATTCACCATAAATACATTTGCTCCACATTTTAGAGCAGTTTCCTTGCCTTCTTTTTCATTTATAACCCCTAATGCAGTTGTGGCAGGAATATGAGTGGTTTTTGTAACTATTCTTGTTATTGCGATTATCTTATATACCATTTCTTCGACATCAAAATAACCTATAGCTGGAGCAAAATACCCACCCGCCTGTTCAAACTTTCTGGCTAAAGGAGTATTAGGATGTGGCAGATAAGGCCCCATTCCAATCATATCAATATCCATAGCTTTAAACAGAAGAATATCATTGGCTATACTTTCTAAAGTCTGTCCTGGAAGTCCGATCATAATTCCGCTTCCTGTCTCATAGCCAAGTTGTTTTAATGCTCTAAGGCATTTTATTCTGTTTGAATATTTTAAATCAGGATGTAACTGTCTATAAAGAATAGGATCACTGGTTTCATGCTTTAAAAGATACCTGTCTGCACCGGCTTCTTTCATTAATTTATATTCAATTTCGGGTCTTTCACCAATGCTTAATGTGATAAATAAGTTTGTAGATTCTTTTATTGCTTTAATAATTCTCACTACTTTATCAACATCATAATAAGAATCTTCCCCGGACGGCAAAATAGCCGGTTTATATCCTAAGCCTTCAGCTTTTTTAGCAGATTTAATTATTTTATCTTCATCCATTCTATATCGATGAACTTGATCATTAGATCTTCTTATTCCGCAATACAGGCAATTCTTTGAACAATAATTTGAGAATTCAACAATTCCACGCACATGAATCACATTGCCGACATATTTTTCTCTAACACTGTCAGCAAGTGCATATAAATCTTCTAACGCTGTTTTATCGTTTATTTTTAAAAGAGAAACAATATCTTGCTTGGTATATTCCTGTTTTTCTTTTAACAAATCTTTTATACTTACCATTTTTTCAATCATCTTTTTAAGATTATTAAATAAGTTAATTTTAATGTATCACAATCAATTTACGTTGTACAATTTTTGAGAACACTATAACCGCTAAAAAACTTAATAGCTCTGTTATTATTAGTCAGTTATTATAAAGATCTAATCCTATTACCGGAACTAAAAATATTTAACAAAGTCTCTTAGTTGAGTAAAGTTTTTATGTAATTACCTAAAATTTAAACTTTTATTGAGAAAAATTTTTCTAAATTTACGATAAAATTTTGCTTGTGATAATATTAACTTACGTAGTTATCCTTTACAGTTAAAGAGGTATTTTGCAATGAAACAAGGTATTCATCCTGATTATAAAAAAACACAAATAAGTTGCGTATGTGGAAACGTTATTGAGACAGGCTCAGTTAAAGAGAACGTAAGAGTTGAAATTTGCAGCAGCTGCCACCCATTCTATACCGGTACACAAAAAATTATGGATACTGAAGGTAGAGTAGAACGTTTCAACAAACGTTACGCAAAAAAAGAAAATAAGTAACTAATAACTTAATATCTTAGCATAATGAGCCCGTTTATATTTTCACGGGCTTCTTACATAGAATATGCTAAGATATTCTCTAATAAAGATAAAAATCTATGAGAGTTTAATATAGAAAAATAATTACTATGACTAATAATAAAGAATTTCCTATTGTTAATTTAATTAGCACACCGGAAAACACACTAAAAACCATTTACACAGCTTGCAGAACTTGTTATTCGGCAGATTATCCTATAAATATTTGGGATAATGCTCCAAATGAGGAAAAAATGCTAAATCTGGTAAAAAAGGTTTTAGCATCTGGTCATCATAGTACAATCGAACATTGTCAGTATGTTTATTCTATTAGCGGGGTTAGTAGAGCTTGTACGCATCAATTAGTAAGGCATCGTCATATGTCCTTCTCGCAAAAATCACAAAGATACGTGACAGAAAAAGGACAATTTGAATATGTAGTTCCCCCAACCATTAAAGATCCTGAGTTAATTGCAGAATATAATGATTTTATGGGAAAAACTTCTGATTTCTATGCTAAATTAATAGAAAAAGGAATTCCTGCAGAAGATGCCAGATTCATTTTGCCGAATGGTGCAACAAGTTCTCTTATTGCAAGTCTTAATTTAAGGGAGATGATTCATCTTGCAAACCTGAGACTTTGTACAAATGCACAGCACGAAATTAGAAAACTCGTTAAGAAAATGTGTGAGCTGGCAATAGAGAAAGATCCCTGGTTAAGTGAATATCTCGTACCAAAATGTGAAGTTAATGGACATTGTGATGAAATACGAAGCTGTGGCAGGTATGCTGCAAAGGCTAATTAAACCATCTGGAATACTGGAGTTAAGCCATGAAAGATATGTTAGAAAAAATTAAAAGTGTTGAAAAAAGCTATATAGAATTAGGGGAAAAACTTAGTGATCCTGGTGTTATTCAGGATTATGAGCAGTTTAAAAGATTATCTAAAACAAGAAAATCAATGGAAGAAACCGTTGATACTTATCATCGTTGGCAAGAATCCATATCAATCCGTGATGATGCTGCTCAATTAATAAGAGGCGAAAACGATCCTGATATGAAAATGTTTCTTCAAAATGAGATAGAAACAGCAGAATCTAAAATCACTGAATGTGAAGAGAAAATGAAGCTTCTTTTATTACCTAAAGACCCTAATGATGAAAAAGATATTATGCTTGAGATCCGTGGCAGTGCTGGTGGTGATGAAGCCAACATTTTTGCTGCCGATTTAATGAGAATGTATTTAAGATATGCTGAAAAATTAGGTTGGAAAACAGAAGTGTTAGGTGTTTCAGAAGGTGAACTTGGCGGAATAAGTGAAGCTGTAATTTCTATGCAAGGTGATGGCGTTTATAGCAGGCTAAAATATGAATCAGGTGTACACAGAGTACAAAGAGTTCCTGTTACTGAATCCCAGGGTAGAATTCATACAAGTACAGCCACAGTGGCAGTTATGCCTGAAGTTGATGATGTAGAAATCAACATTGCTACTAATGATCTGGAAATTACAACCGCAAGAGCAGGTGGAGCAGGTGGCCAAAACGTAAATAAGGTTGAAACTGCAGTAAGAATCGTTCACAAACCAACTGGTTTAATGGTCCATTGTACAGAAGAAAGAAGTCAGCTTCAAAATAAAGAAAGAGCTATGCAAATTCTTAAAGCCAAGCTCTACGATATGGAACTTCAGAAACAAATGAAGGAAATAACCGATCTTAGAAGATCTCAAGTTGGTACAGGCGATAGAAGTGAAAGAATTAGAACATACAATTTCCCTCAAGGAAGATGTACTGATCATAGAATTAATCAGAACTTAAACGTTAAAACAGTTATTGAAGGTGAATTAGATGAGCTAATCGAGCACCTAATAATGTATGATCAGAAAATTAAATTGGAAAAACTAGCAGACTCTGTCAATGCTTGATAATTCAATAAAAAATACTCGTCAAGATGCTGCTTTTGAGCTTCAAAAAAGTGGGGTTTCTGATACTGAAGCTTATATTGAAGCTGATATATTAATGGAATATGTTTTTGGCCTCAAAAAAAAAGATGTAATAAGTAGGCCTAATCTAATATTGCCGGGAAGCAAGATAAAAAACTTTAATTTATTAGTACAAAAAAGGGTTCAGGAAAAAATTCCCATTCAGTATTTAACAAATATTGCTTATTTTATGGGTTATGAATTCTATGTTAACGAAAATGTTTTGATTCCAAGGCCAGAAACAGAAATACTGGTTGAAAGAGTCTTAGATTTAATCAAAAAGCAAAATAAAGAACTTAAAATAATTGATATAGGTACAGGATCAGGATGTATTGCCTGTATGCTTGCCAAATTAAGCGACCAAAAAATACTTGCTACAGATATATCTAAACAAGCTCTCGGTGTAGCTAAAATCAATGCCAAAATATTAGAAGTTACAGATAAAGTTGAATTTATTCAATCTGATATACTTGAATCTGTTGAGGAAAAATTTGATATAATCGTTTCAAATCCACCTTATATCTCAATACAAGACAGAGAAAGCTTACAATTTGAAGTTTCAGAACATGAACCTCATCTGGCATTGTTTGTTGATGATGAAAAAGGGATATCTTTTTATCAAAAGCTCATAGAGCAGGCCAAATCAAGATTGAATTTTAATGGTTATTTAGCTGTAGAAATAGGGTTTTCTCAATCTGTATATATAAAAGAGCTGCTTGAATCTGCCGGTTATGCTGATATCAATATAATTAAAGATTACAGTAATATTGATAGAGTCATTATTGCTAGAATTAGCTGTCCTGAGTTTTAAACCGCGTTTCTATTAAAAGTATAGTCATTAATTTTTACACGTGCTATAATTTATGATTATAAAAACAATCATTTCTTTAAAAGTGAGGTAAATGGTGTTTGATAGCTATAATACGTACGTTGGACTCTTGGGACTGATTAACCATCTTGAAACAGAACAGGATATAAGGATTTTTCTATCTAAATATAAGAAATGGTATATACAAGAAAAGCACCTGACTAAGAAAGAAGCTGAAGATAAAGTCAAAATGGATTTAAAATACTGTCTTGAAAAATTTACGATAGATAAGAGTTTATCGAGCAAATTCTATCAGATATTGAATATTTCTCCAAATAATTAAATATATCAAACATTTGAGGAAATAAATTATACATAAATGTTTAACGATTTTATAGAATCATTTATTCTTCCCTGTATTTTTCCTACTAACTTTTCTGCTCTTTCTAATGTTTTTTGAACAGGTTTACCTTGCAATTTTAGTAATTCTAACTCACTTTTTACTCGAGTTGCTCTAATTAAGTAACAAACAAAAAATTTCTTCGTCTTAATTT
>MFRQ01000143.1 GCA_001784615.1 Candidatus Melainabacteria bacterium RIFOXYA2_FULL_32_9 | reverse complement strand
AAATTAGAACTAGCCAGCCCCCTAATAATAAGGGGGTTTTCTTTTTTTAAGGACAGCGGAAAAAATCCGTTATGATTTTTGTAGGTAACATAGTTACATTATTAAGTACTAAATTATTTCAACACTTATATTTGTGCCTTTGGCACTTCCTGTAACCAGCCATTAATCTCTATGAAAAATGGTATGACGATGGCTATCGCGACCGCCGGTTTTTAGCATGCCCATTTTTTCAGCATAGTCTTTTGCTATTCTGGAATAATTCTCATCGCTTTTCTCTGTAGATTCAGAGTATGAATAATATGCTTCAATTGCATTTCCACCGTTATTTTTAAATCCTTCCATAAAGGATTCCATTTCTCTATTTTTAGGAAGTGTTACTCTGCCAGGATGAGCAAGACTATAAATGCCGGGAACACTATTCAAAACTTCAAAAATTTCCTCTAATGCAGTTTTAGTATGTTTATCTTTCTTATTCTTTTCTAAAAAATCGTTTATTTTTTCATCAAATGGATTTATACAATAAGCAAGCATTTCCAGATTTGCTGGAGGCTCATCAGGATTATGATCGGGCCATCTATATTTTGCTAAAAGCTCAACACCTGAAACAAATTTTATATTTTCATATTTTTCAGGATTTTGCCCTATTATTTTTATTGCCTCTTGAGAACCTTTTAAAGTATTATGGTCGGTTAAAGCCACATAAACATTAGATTTTATCTTGCTTGCATAATTGCAAGCCCTATCTAATAATTCTTGAACAGTCATTTCTCCATCTGAATATATAGTGTGATTATGTAAATTTGCCTTAAATATACCTTTTTTTATGTTTATATCATCCTCACCAGGCATAAAGTTCTCTTGTGTTAATTTATCTCTTAAAACCTTCTTTAATTCATTAGATCCAACCACAGATTTTAAATCCTGTGCGCTGCAATTTGCGTGTTTGGCCAGTTCTCTTCTATATTCATTATCAGCCTGAAATTCCTTATTTCTTGATTTAAAAGATATTGTACTCAAATTATAATTTGCCAAAGCTTTAAGGCTACTAACAGAATCGGTTAAACACGATTCATTGGCTGGTACACAAGCTGGTTTTATTATTTTAGATTCATTATTCTTGTGATACGGATTTATAGAATTAAATAATACTTTCATTATTACCTAATAGTCCTCCCTGTCCATCACCTTTGACTTTCGTTATGATTATAACAGTAACAAAAATAGTGTTAAACTTTAAATAATGTAAAATATCAATTAATAGAGGTTAATAGTTTTCTTTTCATACGAACATTGTTGATTTATACTATCCTTAAAATAATTAGTAGTACTAAAACGTAACCTGATAGCTTTAAATTAAGTCTGCCTGTTTCAGTGGCTATAATCGATGACTTAAGTTAGGTAATGGATATTACCAAATAATTAAGGGACAAATTAATGATTAATAATACAAATAAATCAAGCATTGCAGGATATAAATACTTCATTACAGCAATATTTATAACATTTTTAAGCATCATTAGCTTAAATAATGCTTGCTTAGCTAATGGAGAATACTACTTAACTATATTGCATACTAATGATGTCCATGGGCGGCTTCAGTCAATTGATTATTCAGATAAACTACATTCTGTTGGTGGAATTGCCAGAAGAGCCACAATAATAAGAGATCTTAAAAGTCAGAATCAAAATCTTTTAGTTTTAGATGCAGGAGATGCTGTTCAAGGTAGCTTGTTTTTCAGATTTTTTGACGGAATTCCTGATATAAAATTTATGTCTCAAATAAGTTATGATGCAGCAGCCCTTGGAAATCATGAATTTGATAAAGGCATTGATGTAATTGAAAACCTAGTCAATACTGCTAATTTTCCATATATTTCTTCTAATATTAGGTTTACCAAAAATAAATCCCTCGATCGCAAAATAAAAGATTATATTATAAAAGATTATAACGGATTTAAAGTTGGAATTATCGGGGTAACTACTGATGATTTAAAAACTTTAACCAGAGGTGCAGATCATATAAAGATTTTTGATGATGTTAAAACTGTAAAAAAGCTTGTAAAAAAGTTAGATCCTAAAGTGGATTTTATAGTAATTCTTTCGCACATTGGTGTAGAGGATGATATTGAACTTGCAAAGGCAGTACCTGAAATAGATGTAATCGTTGGAGGACATTCACATACTTTATTAAATAAGCCTATTACAGTTCTTAATGATAAAAGCACCACTTTAATTGTGCAAGCTGGAGAATTTGGTATTAATTTAGGTAAGTTAGAGGTTACTATTAAAGATAAAAAAATCGAAAAATATAACTATAATCTAATCCCTATCGATAAAAAAATCAAAGAAGATCAATCAATGGCAAAAGATATATTTTTACTTGCTCAACAAATCGAAAATAAAACCAATAAAGTTGTAGGTGTTTTAAATACTCCAATAGATGCAAGAGAAAATAAAATAAGAACAGGTTTAACAGCAGCAGGAAGCCTAGTAACTGAAGCTGTTAAATCTAAGTACCCTGACGCTGAAATAGTAATGCAGAATAGCGGTGGAATAAGAGCCCATAAGTACATAAATCCAGGGCCTATTACTATAGGAAATATTCTCGAATTATATCCTTTTGATAATACGGTTGTATTAGCTGAAATATCCGGACAGGACATAAAATCTATTCTTGAAACAAGCTCCAGGGATTTACCCGGTTTTGCAGGTTCATTCTTGCAAACCAGCGGGCTGGAATACACAATAGACTTATCCCAAAAGCCACAGGAATTATCAGACGATAAAACCAAATTAATCAGCGAGGGTAGTAGGGTTACCAATATCAAAGTTAATGGAATTCCTTTAGGCGAAAAGAAATACTATAAAATTGCAGTAAATGATTTTATTTTTAGTGGCGGAGATGGCTATACCCAGTTTAGAAGAGCAAAAAACGTCCATAAATTAGACATATTACTACGATCTTTAATTATAGATTATATAGAACATAATTCCCCTATATCATTAACCGTAGGGGATAGGATTAATTTGCTGGATTATAATAAAATTAAATAAATTATTTTTAGACATATTTGAGTTGTGAGAATATTTATGAAAAATAAACAAAAACTAAGAACAGTAATACCAATAGCCATATTCGGATTTATCTCCTTTATGGTAATAAACTTTTCCAACGTTAATGTTTTTGATAACTTTTTTCTGCCTATAAATAAAGCAAGAGAGCTTTACAAAGAGGCAAAAGAATATCAAGATAATAACGAATTTAAAACAGCTTATTATACATACAATAAGATTCCATCAGGATATATAGCCTATGACATCGTACTATTCCAGCAAGCTAAATGCGCAGCAGCTTTAGAAGATGAAAAAACAGCTATAAATAAACTGGAAACGTTATTATCAAAATATGCTGGAAGCCCTATTGAAAACCAGGCAAGCTATAATTTAGGTCAGGCTTATATTAGAGTCGGTGATTATCAAAAAGCAGAGGAACTTTTCGAAGAAACAATAAAAAACCATCCGGATTCTAACTATGCAATAGGCAGTTATTACTATCTTGGACAAATTAATCAGGATAAAGATAAAAATATTGCTGCTAAATACTGGTTAAAATACTTATCTTTATCACCTGATGGCAGATTTGCTATTGATTGCATAGATGGAATAAGTAATTTAAAAGTTAATTTAACTACAGAAGACAAGAAAAATATAGGAATTGCCTTATTCACAGCTCAAAGATACAAAGAAGCTCATAATTATTTAAGGCAAATTTCCATTCAAGATAGTTGGTACTATCTGGCTAAAATTAATGCTAAATTAGGAAATACTCAAATAGCAAAATATTTCCTAAAAGAAGGCATATGGAAATATTCAAATACTGTTACTCAGGATGAAATGCAAGATGCTATGTTATCTTATGTGCGTTTAGCATCTCAACCGGCAATAAAAAGCTGGTCAGAAGTGATTAGTACAGTAAAAAATGCTAAAGACTTTGCTCTTTTCAGTAAAGCGCAAATTATTCCAAAAAGTTCATCGTTACAGTTTTACAGAACCATATTCGATAATTATTCTGAAGGATATTATGCATCTGAAGCTTTATGGAATCTATTTTGGGATGAATTTAGCAAGGGTAATTATAATCAAGCTATAAGTTTAGGTAAAAAGCATATAGATAAATACACTAATACCTTAGCATCTCCTAAAATAATATTCTGGACAGGCAAGGCTTATGAGCGAATAGGACAAAAAAATCTGGCTAAAGACTATTACCAAAAATTATTGTCTCTTTATCCTGATAGTTATTATGCATTTAGAGCAAATGGCCGAATACAAGCATTAATTGCAGGCAAAGATCCTGGTTGGGGAACTAACATTAATTCATCAATTAGCGAACAGGATCCTTTTTCTTTGCCATACTCCTATAACCATATTTATCAAAAGCAGGGTGCACAAATAGCAGAATTAATTAATATTGGAGATTATGAAACCACTATAAATATTATGAAAGATGATCCTTTCCTTGATAGTTGGATAAAACTCAAATCTAATCTTGTATCAAAGTCAATCGTACTGGCAAGAGACGGTATGAATAAATTAATGCCGAAACCTGATTCTCGTGATAGAAGGTGGAGATTAATTTATCCGGTATATTATGCGGAAGAAATAAATCATTATGCTCATATGAATAATCTTGATCCCATTTTAATCTTATCTTTAACAAAAGAAGAAAGTTATTTTAACCCTCTTGCTGTTAGTTCGTCAAATGCGCAAGGTTTAATGCAGCTTCTCCCTGGAACAGCAAAGGACATAGCTAGATGGAACCATCTTGGTGCAGTTAATGCATTTCAACTTTTCGATCCTAAAGCCAATGTGAAGCTTGGTACATCGTATTTTAAATATGTTAAAAGCAGATTAAACAATAGTTCTCTTTATGCAGTCGCAGGATATAATGGGGGGCCAGGTGCTGTGGAAAAATGGCTTAGAACCATTCCTCATGATGATTTAGATCAATTTATCGAAAATATACCATATGAACAAACAAGAAATTACATAAAGAAAGTTTATGGCAGTTACTGGAATTACAAGAGAATTTATAATTTTAATTAAACTAAGGAGGTAACAAAAAATACTTACGCATAAAGTGATATTGTCATTGCGAGGAGGGCTGAAAGCCCGACGTGGCAATCCAAATTATAGCATTA
>MFRQ01000142.1:28223-30017 GCA_001784615.1 Candidatus Melainabacteria bacterium RIFOXYA2_FULL_32_9 | reverse complement strand
AAGAGCCGAATATATCAGAGTAATTACAATGGAATTCAATAGAATTGCATCTCACTTAATGTGGCTTGCTTCATTCTTATTGGATTTAGGCGCAACATCACCTTTATTTTATGCGTTTAGAGAAAGAGAAGAAATTGTAAAACTTCTTGAAGACCTGACAGGCGCACGTATGATGTATAATTTTTACAGTTTTGGCGGAGTTAAAAAAGAATTCCCATCAGGTTGGGTAAGAAGAGCCCTTGAATTATGCAAAAAAATGCCTAAATATTTTGATGAATATGAAGCAATAGTTACTAAAAATCCAATAATCCTTAATAGAACTAAGGGAGTAGGAATATTAACTCCTGAAATGGGTCTTGATTATGGCATTACAGGGCCAAATATACGAGCATCAGGAATAGAGCTGGATTTAAGAAAGACTGACCCTTATTCTGTATATAATGATTTTGATTTTAAAGTCTGCACAGCAGAAAATGGTGACTCTTATGATAGATACATAGTCAGAATTGCTGAAATGAGAGAGTCAGTCAAAATTATTGAACAGGCAATAGCAAAACTCCCTGGAGGATCACCAAGCAAGCTTCAGGTAAAACAATTAAACTGCGGCTGTAATAAAGATGAATGCTGTGTTTGTGGTACCGATACCAAATTAATTGGCAAAAAAGTTAATCCAATTGTATTTAAGCCTCCAGCTGGAGAAGCAATATCATTGATTGAATCTCCAAGAGGTATAACAACTTGCTACGTAATGAGTGATGGAACAACTAAACCTTACAGAGTAAAATGGAGAACCCCTTCATTTTCCAGTGTACAGGTTCTTCCAGAGCTAATCAAAGGTAGAATGTTCGCAGATTTAATGCCTATATTTGGAAGTCTTGACGTAGTACTTCCTGAAGTTGATCGATAACGGAGTAATTCGTAATATGTATGAGCTATATTTAAGTATATTTAATAAATTAGGCCTGCCAGAAATTCTGGCACAAATTAGTTGGCCGGTAATACCATTTATTGGAGTAGCAGCACTTGTCGTAATAGGAGTTCTATTCCTGGTTTTAATGGAAAGAAAGGTACTTGCCTGGTTAACTATAAGAAAAGGACCAAATAGGGTAGGGCCATTTGGCTTATTTCAAACAATTGCAGATGCAATAAAACTTTTAATTAAAGAAGATATAATGTCCACTGAATCAAATAAAATACTTTTTACATTAGGCCCAATTATCTTTTTTGCTCCAATAATGGTAATTTACGGCTTAATACCTTATACAGGTAACCTGCTTGCAATAAATGTAGCTGCAGGATTATTTTTAATTCTTGCAATTTCATCTCTTTCAACCATAGGATTAGTTATTTCCGGTTGGGCAAGTAACAACAAGTATTCCCTACTTGGTGGAATGAGGTCTGCTGCTCAAGCTATTAGTTATGAAATTCCATTGGTTATAGCAGCTATTGGAATTACATTATTGGCTGGCAGTATGAATATGCAGGAGATAGTAACTAAACAGTCAGGTGGCGTAGCTCAAGCTGCATTACTAGATTGGAATATGTTCAGCTGGAACGTATGGCCTTCATTTATTGGATTTATAGTATTTTTCATATGCTCAATTGCAGAAGTAAACAGAATTCCTTTCGATTTACCTGAAGCTGAAAGTGAATTAGTCAGTGGATATAATACAGAATATTCAGGAATGAAGTTTGCCTTATTCTTCTTAGCAGAATATGCAGCTTTATTTATACTCAGTGTTTTAATTGTGACTTTATTCTTAGGCGGTTACTTATCACCATTTAATAATTATC
>MFRQ01000142.1:8671-28197 GCA_001784615.1 Candidatus Melainabacteria bacterium RIFOXYA2_FULL_32_9 | reverse complement strand
CAGACATATATTTCCTAATTAGGTGAATAATATTATGGTAAAAAATATGAGTGATAATATCTTAATCAAGACTATAAGCGGTGTAACAGAAATTGCAAGAGGAATGTACACCATTGCAAAACATGCTTTCAGACCTGCAATAACTCTTGAATATCCTGAAAAAAAACCTGAATTGAATTCAAGATACCATGGACGTCTTGCATTAACACGTAATCCTGATGGAACAGAAATGTGCACAGGCTGCAAATGCTGTACTAAAGTTTGTCCTTGTGGTGATTTAATTCACGTTGAAACACAGAAAGATGAAAACAATAAACAAGTAGTTACCAAGTTCACAGTGGACATTGGCCGTTGTATATTCTGTGGCAACTGCACGGAAGCTTGTCCAAAAGGTGCTTTAATTATGACTAATGAGTTTGAATTAGCAGATTATTCCAGAGAAGCTCTGGTTTATGATAAAAAAAGACTTTTGTTGTCTGTAGAAGAATCAAACAAATGGAGCGAAATGCTCGAAAAAGATGCTTAGGGAGTCAAAAAGAATATTATGGACATAATTTATACTTTATTTTTTCTGATCATATCTTTAGTTTTAATGGTCTCGGCTTTGGGAGTTATATTTTCAAGAAGTATAGTATATTCAGCAGTATCATTAATAGTAACATTTTTATCTGTAGCAGGAATATTTGTATTATTAAATGCTGATTTTGTTGCAATATCACAAATAATCATCTATGGAGTAGGAATAACAATTGTATTAATATTCGCAATAATGCTTACCAGCAAAGAATCAGACATAAAATTATGGATAGTAAAAGCGCCACGAACGTTGTTTGCACTTTTAATTAGCGGCTGCATATTTCTTGGAATTTCATTTGCTATAACAAATGGTTTTAAACAATTTAGTGAAAAAACTGGAATATTCAACGTACAAGCACAAAATATTGAAGCTGTTAAAACAATTAAAGCAGAAGGCACCGCTGGAATAATAGGTAAGGCTTTATTCACAAAATATATTTTGCCTTTTGAAGTTTTATCACTGTTACTCTTAGCTGCAATATTAGGTGCTGTAGTAATAGCAAGAAAAGATGAAGACAATCTGGTCAACCCAACGACTGAGCTTAAAGAATAAAAAACGATTTTGAGTGGAGTAGAGTTATGGTAATCGGTTTAACACACTATTTAATACTAGGAGCAATGCTATTTTGTATTGGAATACTTGGACTAATTACATCCAGAAATGTAATTAAGGTTTTAATGTCCATAGAAATTTTACTCAATGCTGTTAATATAAATTTTGTCGCTTTTGCAAATTACTCTGACCTTAGTGAATTAAAAGGTCAGATTTTTGCTATTTTTGTTATGGCAATTGCTGCGGCTGAAGCAGCTTTAGGCTTGGCAATTTTAATTGCATTGTATAGAAATAAGCCTACGGTAGACGTTGAAGAGTATAAAATGTTAAAAGGATAGTCTAATATGAACTTCTTTGTCGAAAATGCCTGGATAATAGCTGCCCTTCCTTTATGGGTCTTTCTAATTATCGTATTTGGGCAGAATCTGGCAGTTTATGAAAATAGAAAAATAAGCACATTGCTTACAGTTGGAGCGACTGGTATAGGATTAATATTCTCCAGTTTTATTCTTGCCTGGAGTTTAGCGCATACTGGCGCAACTTATGAACATAATTTCATCTGGTTACGTGCAGGGGATATTAATCTTTCTGTAGGATGGCTGATAGATAATTTATCAGCAATGATGCTTATGGTAGTAACATCAGTAAGTATACTAATACAAATTTATTCCTACAATTATATGCATGATGATGAAGGATTTCATAGATTTTTTGCATATTTAGCATTATTTAACTTCTCAATGCTAGGATTAGTATTAAGTACCAACTTATTTCAAATATACATTTTCTGGGAATTAGTCGGAGTCTCAAGTTATTTATTAATAGGCTTCTGGTATAGAAGACCCTCAGCAGCTGATGCTGCAAAAAAAGCATTTATAATGAATAGGATTGGGGATTTTGGCCTATTAATCGGAATTATAGCGTTTTTATTTTTCTCACTTAACTGGTGGGCTACTAATAATGAGGTATATTTAAGCTTTACATCGCTTGCACCAGCTGCAGAGCAAGTTTTAAAGGCAGCCGGACCAGTTATATTCGGGCTAATTGCATTTGCTATATTCTTGGGCCCAGTCGCAAAAAGTGCACAATTTCCACTTCATACCTGGTTACCTGATGCAATGGAAGGTCCTACTCCAATAAGTGCGTTAATTCACGCTGCAACAATGGTAGCAGCAGGTGTTTATTTAATCGCAAGGGCTTATCCTATATTTGAATTATCACCGACTATAATGAATATCATAGCCTGGACAGGCGCAATCACTGCATTTATAACTGCTACTATTGCAATAACTCAAGTTGATTTAAAAAGAGTACTTGCATATTCAACTTGTAGCCAATTAGGATATATGGTTCTAGCTATGGGAGTCGGTGCATACTCAGCAGGGCTCTTCCATCTTATGACACATGCTTACTTTAAAGCAATGTTATTCTTATGTTCAGGTGCTGTAATTCACGGATTAACTGATCAGCAAGATATGAGATATATGGGTGGATTAAGAAAGCATATGCCCGTTGTTGCATATACATATTTAATCGGAACACTGGCAATATCAGGCATCTTTCTTAGCGGATTCTGGTCAAAAGATGAAATATTTATCGGCATAGCTGAACATAATAAGTGGCTTTTATTTATTATCGCCCTTGTTATAGCTGGTATGACCTCATTCTATATGTTTAGAAGCTACTTTATGACTTTTGAAGGTGAATATAGAGGGCATGCTCATCCTCATAAAGTATCACCAATTATGTATGTACCACTGATAATTCTTGCCATTCCATCAGCAATTATAGGTTTTGTATTAAGTGGTAAACTCCATGGAATAATGTCTTTTGATCAATTCATAAGTCCTATACATCGAGTAGCAGGACATCCAGAAGGGTTATTTATTCCTATAATATCACTATTAGTTGCATTAATAGGATTTACTATTGCAGCAGTACTGTACTGGGATAGAGTTAAAATTAAAATTGATTTAGATAAGTTAACAGCTAAGCTCAGACCAGCCTATAACTTATCATTTAATAAATGGTACATTGACGATGCATACTATGCATTTGTAAGAAGCGCTTTTGTACCAATATCAAGATTAATGTCTTGGTTTGATAAAAATATTATAGATGGAATTGTTAATTTTACTGCATATGTAACAAGTTCAATAGGTTCAATATTAAGACTACTACAAAATGGTAACGTGGAAACTTATGCCACTATTTTGTTTGGTGGTATTACATTAATAACAATATCGCTTTTAGTTCAATGGTTATTCTGATGAGGTAAAATATGAGCTTATTATCACTAACAATATTAGTATTAGCACCATTAATAGCGGCAATTATAATTGGTGGACCATGGTTTCCAAATCATGAAGTAGCAATTAGACGATTTGCTAAAGGATACGCAGGATTCTTATTCATATATTCACTATTTTTTCTGGTATTTTTTAATCCTACACAATCCGGATATCAGTTTTTAGAATCATTTAACTGGATACAGCCTATTGGAATTAAATTTTCTTTAGGATTAGACGGATTATCTCTAATATTAGTTATATTAACTACATTTTTAGTCCTTTTAGCCTGTATTGCAAGTAAGTTTAATATCACTAAAAAGCATAAACTTTACTACTCATTGATATTTATATTAACTAGTGCAATATTAGGTGTATTCGCATCTAAAGACTTATTTTTATTTTTCTTGTTCTGGGAACTTGAACTTATTCCGATGTATCTATTGATTGCAATTTGGGGATCTGGAAGAAAAGAATACTCAGCAATTAAATTTGTTCTTTATACATTCCTCGGTAGTATCTTTATGTTAGCCTCAATATTGGCAGTTTACTTTTACCATTATAATCAAACTGGGGTATTAACATTTGATTTAGGAATTTTAGCAGCCCCAAAAGCTTATACATACCCATTAACCTTTGAGATATTAGCATTTCTGGGTTTCTTTATTGCATTTGCGGTAAAATTGCCTGTAGTGCCATTTCACACATGGCTCCCTGATGCGCACGTTGATGCACCAACACCCATAAGTATGCTACTTGCTGGAATACTCCTGAAAATGGGAGGATACGGATTAATCAGGATGAATTTACAGATTTTACCTGAGGCTATCAAAGTTTTAGCCCCTATATTAGTAGTTTTAGGGGTTATTAATATAATTTACGCTGCACTTATAGCATTAGTACAGGAAGATCTCAAAAAACTAGTTGCTTATAGTAGTATCAGTCACATGGGAATTGTACTTTTAGGCCTAGGGGCACTAAATATAGCCGGAGTATCAGGAGCAGTTTTTCAAATGATTGCTCACGGAGTAATAAGTGCGGGACTCTTTATGATTGTCGGAGTTATTTATCTTAGAACTCATACAAGAATCATATCTGAGCTTGGTGGCTTAGGTTATGTTGCACCAAGAATATTTTACTTTTCAATGATTATTGCCCTGGCAAGTTTGGGATTACCGTTATTAATCGGATTTGCAGCAGAAACACTGACATTTTACGGCGCATTTATATCCAGATCTTTTGCTGGCATACAAGTATTAACTATAATTGCTGCTATAGGAGTTATACTGACTGCAGCCTATCTTCTTTGGATGCTGCAAAGAGTATTCTTTGGAACTATGTTTGAAAAATGGAAATCAGTTCACGATATAACACCACACGAAATAGTAATATTATTATCATTAGTCCTTGTAATAACTGTATTTGGCTTATTCCCAAGAGGATTAACAAATATCTTTATTCCAACAATAAATAGTATCATTAGTAATATTTTGGCTTAAACAGGAGTGAAAAATGGACCTATTATTAGATATAAGATATGCATTACTCCCTGAAGCAATAATAAGTCTACTTATTATTGCTTGTACCGTATTAACTTTTACATTACCTAATAAAAAACAAAATATCATCTATATTGTAAGCTCATTAGGGGCACTCTTAGCATTAATTTCTTTTAGTTATATGCCATTTTTTGCCGAAATTAATGCATTATGGAATAATTTCACATCTAATACATTCACTATACTTTTTAGAATACTAATCCTAATTGGAACCATAATAACTATACAAATGTCTAAGAAATATGTATCAGGATATGGCAATAGTATAGGGGAATTTTACACTCTTATTCTAATTGCAGCGCTAGGAGCAATGTTATTAGCCGGAGCAAGTGATCTTATTATGCTTTTTGTAGCATTGGAAACACTAAGTTTATCCTGCTTCGCTCTTAGTGGTTATACAAAACTTGATAAACTTAGTAATGAAGCTGCTTTAAAATATTTGGTTATTGGCGCAGCTTCTAGTGCTGTACTGCTTTATGGTTTTTCGTTTATTTATGGAATAACAGGAGAAACAAACTTTGTCACCATATCTAATTATTTGTCTGGATACAACGCAAATGCTGTCTTAATAATAGGATTTTTACTTGTTTTAGGTGGACTAGGATACAAGCTAGCTGCAGTACCCTTCCATACTTGGGCTCCAGATGTATATCAGGGAGCACCCATTCCAGTAGCAGCATTCCTTTCGGTTGTATCAAAAATAGCAGGATTTGCTGTTATTATAAGAACTTTAACGATATTCCTGGGAATAATACCGATATGGAGTCTCAGTATAGCAGTTATTGCCATACTCACAATGACGATAGGTAACCTAATAGCAATAAACCAGTCCAATATCAAAAGACTTATGGCTTACAGTTCTATCGCACAAGCTGGTTATATACTTGTAGGACTAGCTATTGCCACACAAGCCGGCATTTCAAGCATGATTTTTTACTTAATTGCATATTTATTTACTAATTTTGGCACCTGGACTGCAATAGAAATACATATTAACCATACAGGAAAAGACTCTATTGAAGCATTTAACGGGTTAGCTTTTAAGCAGCCTGTTTTAGCTGCAGGATTAACTATTTGCTTATTATCACTTGCAGGTATCCCAATTACAGCAGGCTTCTTTGCAAAGTTTTATCTATTCCAAGCAGTCGCTCTCGCTGGTTTTCAATATACCTGGTTATTAATAATAGCTTTAATTAACACAGCAATAGCTGTTTATTATTATTTAAAGATTGTAAAAGCCATGTTCTTAAGACCAACTCAAGAACTTTCTCAGGAACCTGTAATTTCCCCTTCTAAAACTTTAAATATTGTTCTTGGTTTTACAGTTACTGCTGTAATTTTAATAGGCGTTTTGGCATCTCCATTTATCTCTTTATCAGAATTAAGCGCAATTAAGATTGACTTATCTTCAGCACTAAGTTTTATACAATAATAAAGAAATATGATTTTAGAGCCGCTGTGATTCACAGCGGCTCTAACTTAATTTACAAATTTTACTCTTCAGAAGTGCCAAATTCATTTAAATATAAGGTAGGATCTTTTTCATAAATCAAATTCCTCAAAAAAGCAGAAGGTTTTTGAGGCAAATGCCATGTTCCAATCTTATATCTAGTATCAACCACTGGAAGTTCTTTATTTTCTGCACGAAATTTCTGTATTTCAACTAACCTAATGGCATCTTTAGAATGTCCCTGATTTTGAAGATAACTTGCAGAATAAAAATCATCGGGTGCATTTGCAGCATTTACACTTAAATTACTAATTAAAACTATTGATAAAATAAGATAAATTTTTTTCAATTTTCCTCTAAACACTTAATTCCAGCCTCCTGAGGATAAATTTAACTTTGTATTAAAGCTATATTCATAATTATTTTAAATTATATAAGATATACTACAAAATAAGAATCATCCATAAGTTGCATTAAAACCAGTAAACTAGTTAAATAAAATAATCACAATAAAACTAGTAGATTGACACCCTAATTTAAGAAGAGTTAGTATATCCCTTCCGTCGCTGCTGTTTCAACAAATTGACATGAAACAAAGGCTCCTACAGACTAACTCACAAGTATCTACAACTTTTGTGCCAGAGTAATAGTAGGATGTCCTATAAGCTCAGGAGGGTATGTTATTGCAGGCTTATTTTCAATATTAAGTATGCAATAAATAGAAACTCCAATTTAACGGGGTAACAATATTTTTCACGTATATAATTTTAAAATGTACAAACATACTTAAAGTTTTTTCTTAAATTCTTTTTTTACAAAATATAACTGAACATAATCTGAATAGAACGACATATACAAAAGATTTACCAGATTTAAGCAACAAAGCTCAGCAAAAAATTGTTTGAAATTTAATTTTTCGCATGATATAAGCTATATTATGGAAATGCATTATAAATAGTTTATTCTAATTAATGTTCTTTCTAAATCTATAGAACAGGAGCTGAACCACTCTGAAATTGGTTTCAAAAAATGTTAAATTAGCTAATCATGCTGGTTTTTGCTACGGGGTAAAAAGAGCTGTAGACTTATCAGTCAAGATCAAGGAAGATAATCCCAGTACTCCAGTTTATATATTAGGTCAGTTAATTCATAATACTCAGGTAATCGAATATCTGAGTAGTATTGGCATTCATACTATTGAAACTATACCTGAAAAGTTAAATGGAATATGCATAATAAGAACTCATGGAGTAACTCCCCAAACTATACAGGAGCTTGAACAAAAAGAATGCCAGATAATTGATGCGACTTGTCCTGATGTAAAGAGAGTTCAAAATAAAGCCAGATCCCTAGCAGAAGAAGGCTATAAAGTTATTATAATAGGAAAACCGGATCACCCCGAGGTTATTGCAATAAAGGCTCACGCAGATTTATGTTCAGAAAATGAAGCTATTGTGATATCTTCAGAAGAGGAGGTAGAGAAATATCTTAGTACAATTAAAAAGTCAAAAAAAATTGGCATTGTAATTCAAACAACACAGACACATGGTAATTTTAAGAAAATTTTACCTATTATTGCTGAATATTCTACAGAATTAAAAGTCTATAATACTATATGTTCAGCAACATTTAAAAGACAACAAGAAGCAATGACACTTGCAAAAGAAGTTGAACTTATGATAATAGTTGGAAGTAAATCAAGTGCTAATACTACTCATCTGGCAGAGATTGTAAGTCAAATAAAAAAAACTATACATATAGAAACAGAAAAAGAACTGGATACCTATAAGGATTTAATTAATATAACTAGCAAAATAGGCATTACGGCAGGTGCATCTACTCCAGGATTTATAATCGATCAAGTTATTGAAAGAATAGGAGAATAAAAACAGTGATTAAAGCTCTTGACAAAATTGAATCAGGCAATTTAACGGAATTCGAAAAACTTTTAATGGAATCTTTTGACTACAACTTCAAGGTTGCTGAGGTAGTACTAGGGGTAATAGTAAAAATCGAAAAAAGTCAGTTACTCGTTGACATTGGTGGCAAGACTGAAGCTTGTGTTCCTTTCAAAGAAATCTCAAATCTCCCGTTTGAAAATCCGGAAGAAATAGTATCTGTTGGAGAAAAGAAAGAATTCTACATCCTCAGAGAAGAAAATGAAGATGGACAATTAACTTTATCATTAAAGAGAGTTTCTCAAGCCAGAAGCTGGTCCCAACTTGAAGAACTTCGTCAAAAAGATGAAACTATTGAAACAAAAGTTATATCATTAGTTAAAGGCGGCGTATTAGTAAAAGTTCTTGGTCTAAGAGGCTTCATTCCTTCCAGCCAATTAAGAACCGGCACTCCTCACGACGGGCTTATCGGTATGGATATTCCAGCTAAAATATTAGAAGCTGATCCAAAGAGAAATAAATTAATTCTTAGCCAAAGATTGGCTCTGGCTGAAGAAAGAGAAAAAGTTGTAGAAAAGGTAATTGCAAACCTCGAGGTTGATCAGATAGTCGAAGGTGAAGTAGTTAGAATCGCAGATTTCGGTGCATTCATTGACATTAAAGGCATTGACGGATTACTTCCAATTTCTGAAATGTCCTGGCAACGTGTAAAACATCCTTCTGATATCTTAGCTTTAGGTCAATCTGTTACAGTTAAGGTTCTAAAAATTGATACTGAGCTCAATAGAATTAGCTTAAGCCTCAAGAGAATGGAAGAAAATCCATGGGTAAAAATTGAGGGTAAATTTGAAGAAGGACAGATTGTTAAAGGTATAGTTAATAAAATCACTAACTTTGGTGCATTTATTGATATATTCCCTGGAGTAGAAGCTTTACTTCCTGCAGCTGAAATGTCTGATGAGCAAAATATAAATCCATTCAACGAATTAACAGTTGGTCAGGAAATTGAAGTATTAATTAAAAGATTCACTCCACAAGAACACAGAATCGGATTGAGTATTAGAGACCTCAAAAATACTGCTAAAGAAAAAGTTCAAGAAGAAATAACTGTAAGTTAATTACAAATAATAAACATAAAAAAAGAGGCTTTTGCCTCTTTTTTTATGTTCTTAATGCAACTTTTATAGCTTTACCTTCCTGATGGAGTTTAATTGCATCATCTATCTGAGAAATATGCATTTTATGAGTAATTAATTGTTTAACATCGACAAGACCTTCACTTATCAACCTTAGCGCTTCACGCACATGATAAGGAGTATGATGAAAAATACTTATAATTTTAATTTCATCATAATGAATTCGTCTTGTATCAAGTTCAATTTTAGTTCCAGACTTGCATCCTCCAAAGAAGTGAACGGTTCCACCTCTTCTGGTAAGATCTATTGCGGCTTCCCATAACTCAGGCAGACCAACCGCCTCAATTGCTAAATCCAGTCCTTTTCCTTCCGGAGTTAATGACATAATAACTTCTTTAGGATTAGAAACTTCTCGAAGATTTATAACTTCATCAGCTCCGCCAAATTCTTTAGCAAGTTTTAATTTAAGAGGATTTCTCCCACATGCTATAACCCTTGCACCTTTTAATTTAGCAAGTCTGACAAACATAAGCCCAATAGGCCCAAGTCCAACAATTCCAACAGTTGACCCAGGAATAATATCGGATTTTTCTGCTCCATGTACTACATTAGCAAGTGGTTCAGTAAATGCAGCTTCTTCAAATGATAAATTGTCAGGAATTGTCAGCAAATTATGTTTTACAATTTGCGCCGGAATTTTTATGTAATCAGCATAAGCTCCATTTAAAAGATTCAAATTTTCACACAAATTATATCTTTGTATTCTACAGTAATAACAATTATCGCAGGGAGCAGAATTAGCAGCAACGACACGCTGTCCTATCTTAAAATCTGTCACCTCGCTGCCTACTTTGTCGATTATACCTGCAAATTCATGCCCAAAACCTGAAGGTACTGTCTTGATTAAAAGAGGATGACCCCTTTTATAAGTTTTAATATCAGTCCCACAAGTAAGTGCCGTTTCAACTTTAACTAAAACCTCTCCAACTTCTAAATCAGGAACATCAATTTCTTTATACTTAACAACTCCCGGTTCATAAAAGAGTACTGCATTCATTGTTGTCATAGCTTAATATACGCCTTAATTATTTTATTTGTTACCGTGTCATTAATTGCTTCATCTATTTTATTTAAATCGTAAGCCGTAGTAAAATTGCCTACTTTAATTATATTATTTTTCAGAAGATTTAACGAATCGCACAAATCCTGTGGAGAGGGAGAATAGCTGCCCATTATTGTTAATTCTCTATAATAAATGTCATTATTGGCAAACACTCCTTCTTCAGAAGGAACACTGGCAAATACAACTACCACTCCTCCATCTATTACTAAACTTACAGCTAAAGGTATCGTACTTAAACTACCGGAAGTAAGAAATACCTTATCTGCACCTATATGGTTAGTTTTCAACATATAAAGATTTCTGGTTTCTTCAAGAGTTGTATATTTATAAGCCTCATCAAATCCCAGCTCAAGTGCCAAAGAAATTCTTTCATCTAATAAATCACATCCTGCAACTCTGGCACCATAATGCTTTGCCAGTTGTCCCATAATTAAACCAATAGAGCCAAGACCAATGATAAATACATTATCGCCAACACCGATATTTGCTCTTTTAATAGCTCTTAAGCAACATGCCACAGGCTCAGTAAAAGACGCCTCTATATCTGATAATTCACCATTAATTTTAAAAATAGTACTATCTAAATGAGCAGCTGATACATAAATATACTCGGCAAACCCGCCAGGAATTATGTTAGACTCCTTAAAATTCCTGCACATTGAATAACTTTCATTTTTACAATATCTACATTGAAAACAAGGAACATGATGTCCAAGTACTACTTTATCACCAACCTTGAAATTCTCATTTTCTGTTCTTAATTCTACAATTTCGCCTACTACTTCATGCCCTAAAACAGTGCCTGTTGGAACAAGATCTTCTTTATATTTCACAATATCTGAACCACAAAGCCCACAACCGCGCACTTTTATAATAGCCCCATTATCGGTTAATACAGGCCTATTTATATCAACAACCTCGACTTTTTTTTGTTTATAAACAGCTGCTTTCAATTTTCAAAAAACTCCTGAATTAGACAACGATAAAAACACTCATATTCTAAGCAACCCTATTTTACTGCGAAGAAATTTCAATTTAAAGATACAAATGTGGAACAAAAATATTAATTTTGAACTAAGAAATTATCCAGAAAATAAAAAATATACAGCATTAATCAAAAAAACACCCATTGTCATTGCGAAGATTCCGAAGGAATCTGTGGCAATCTATCTATTTTACTATTAAAAGCTATTATTCAGAATTGGAAAGATCAGCACGGTGATACAGTCACCTTTTTTAAATTCATTAATCTTGGTAATTAGACTATGATTGATGACTAATGATAGTGCACTTCGTGATGGCATTGCGTATTATTAGAAGGATTGATGACTGAGAAGAGTGGCTTAGCCACCTCGTGATGACATATGAAAAAATGTGTAAATATTTACGTCCTTAACTCAGGAGTTTTTTGCTCAGCAAGGATTTGCTGAATTTTAATCAACAGTTTTCCAAATCCTTTTCTGTTGAGAGCTGAAATAGTAACAGGATTAGGAACTTTATCAAGCAATTCATCAAGAACACTTTCATCCTTAATAAGATCAGACTTATTAATTACAGTAATTATAGGCTTATCATAAGCATTTAACTCTACTAAAATTTCATAAACAGTATCTATATGTTCATTACATGCCGGATGAATCGGATCAATCACATGCACTATCACATCAGCCTGTGAAGTTTCTTCTAATGTTGCTCTAAATGCAGCAACAAGAGAAGTCGGTAACCTTTGTATAAAACCAACTGTATCTGTTAATAGGGCAGTAGATAAATCGGGAAGCTTAATTTTTCTGATAGTAGGATCTAAAGTAGCAAAAAGTTTATTCTCGACAAGCACATCAGAATCTGATAAAGCGTTTAACAATGTGGATTTACCTACATTTGTATATCCGACTATAGAAACAACAGGAACCTTATTAGCTTGTCTCTGACGTCTTTGATAATTCCTCTGGGCTTTTATCTGTTCTACTTCTGCTTCAAGAATATTGATTTTTTCTCTAATTCTACGTCTATCAATTTCCAGCTTAGTTTCACCAGGGCCCCTGGTAGCAATTCCACCACCAATTCCTCCGCCACCTTGCCTGCTTAATGATAAACCTGCTCCAACAAGGCGTGGATATAAATATTTTAACTGAGCAAGTTCTACCTGAAGTTTTCCTTCTCTGGTTTTAGCTCTTTGAGCAAAAATATCAAGAATTAATTCGGTTCTATCTATAGTCTTGACTCCGATAATATCTTCTAAAGTCTTCTGCTGCCTTGGTAAAAGTTCATCATCAATAATTACGATATTAGCCGCTTTTTCCTGAACTAAAAGAGCTATTTCTTTGGCTTTTCCTGAACCAATATAAGTCGCAGAATCAGGAGTAGCTTTTTTCTGAACAACTTCTCCCAAAACTTCAGCTCCTGCTGTAATAGCTAGTTGACTAAGTTCAAATAAGGAGTCTTTTGTCTGAAAGTCACTTAGTTCCTGAGTCTGTAAACTAACTAATATAGCCCTTTCTTCATCTGAAGATATAATTAGACTATCACTTTTTGAAAACTCATATTCGATCTCTTCGAGTTGCTTTTCAAAATCTTCCAGACTTGCTTTTCTGACAGTAGTTGGACCTATAATTCTCCAGAGATTTCCTGCTTCATCCTTACCCGGCACTAAATGTGCAATTTCTATAGAATCAGCAAATTTAGGATTGTCTCCAAACTTTTTACTGAATTTACTTTCAGGATCAACCCCAATAGCAGCAATAGCATCAAATCTATAGCCTGCTAAAGCTGTTAAATCAAGTTTGCTTAATTTTGAACTACCATCAGGGTGAGTATGAATGCATCTGAGACCACATAATCGGGATATGCCTTCTCTTACATTTTTAAATTTGGGAAGACTTATACTACTAGCATCGCCAACAGTAATATTTATTATCTGTCCTCGTCTATTTATAATAATAGCGACTTCTTTGTTTATTTCATGACTAATTTCTGCTATCGTTTCAGCCAATTCAAATGTAATAATTTGATTAGCCTGAATCTTTTTTCTATACAATTTTTCTAATTGTGAAATCTGACTTTTTTTAAGACCAGTTAATTTGCCGTATACTTTAATAAAATAATCCTCCATCAAGTTGCCAGAATACCACCACCTGTACATTTTAGCATATTTATTACTATCTTATATTATTAGCTTAATAAATTTCTTTTATTTAATTTCACTTTTCTTACTAAACTTTCACATATTACTCATAAAATTCTAACAACCTTTATATAACATTAAACTATGAATACCTCTAATACTAAAAATAAAACAAAACAATATTTCCCATATAGCTCTCATATACTGATCGTTAAACAATTATTAAGACTGAGGAGGTTATTATCATGACCAACTCTATATCTCGCTTAATCCTACTAAAAAATAATATCCCGTTTCAGGGATATCGAAGCCCTGATCCCAGGACTATTATGATGTCAGATAAAAACACTATTAATAATTATATAAAAGCAGGGAAGGATGTTATTGGCCCAGATTTTGTTCTTGGAGAGAGAACACTCGCTGAACTTCTAGCTGATAAACTACAATCAACACTACATTCATTACTGGATCCGGAAGTACAAGAAGAAGCTAAAAAAATTAGAATAGGTTTAGATTTAGTAGCTTAAATTAGCCTAATTTAATTATAAATAGTATAATTTAGTATAGCCTTATATGTGGAATATAAGACAATATTAGATACTTCTTACTGTCAGGATTTAACAATACAAAATAAAACCAGACACAACAAATCTTATTTAACATTTATTTGCTAAAACTTTACACATTTGTAGTTTTAGTTAATACTATAAAAAAGGAATTCGATATGAATAAAGAAAAAAACCTGGAAGTCATAGAATCTCTTCAAAAAACCGTAGAACAGATGAAAATCGATGATATTGAGGAATCACCAGAATCAGCTTATGAAAGCTTTCAATGCCAGTGCTGCGGTGAAGAAAAGTTTCTTGCAGGATCAGTAACTTACAATGAACATCTACTTTGCAATGAATGCGTTCTAACCGCTGAAATATCATTTGCTCTAGATAAAATAAAAAATATCGATGAGCTGATTGCCTCAATGGAAGACAAACGCTTTGATAATGTCTACAACTCAATCTTTGAGCAAGACGACAATGCAAATAACTAAAATCCTCTAAATAAGAGGATTTTTTGTATAAAAATACACAAAAACTTAAATAAGTGTTATAAATATTAAATACTTTACAATAGTGGGAGTGGAATATGATCGACAACAAAATTATAGAAGGGCTGACATTTGATGATATCCTGCTTTTGCCTCAGGAATCTGATGTATTACCAAAAGACGTCAATATATCAACAAAATTAACACAATCGATAGATTTAAATATACCAATTATCAGTGCTGCAATGGATACTGTAACTGACTCAAGGCTTGCTATTAGCATTGCGCGAGAAGGTGGTTTAGGCATTATACATAAAAATATGTCTATAGAAGAGCAGGCGCTCGAAGTAGAAAAAGTAAAAAAATCCGAAAGCGGTATGATAGCAGACCCAATTACGATGGATCCTGAGCAAAAAATATATGAAGCTCTTGAAGTAATGAGGAAATTCTCTATTTCAGGACTCCCAATAACTAAAAATGGTAAGTTAGTGGGTATTTTAACAAACAGGGATTTAAGATTTGAAACCAATTTGGGACAAAAAATAGAAGATGTAATGACCAAAGAAAATTTGGTTACAGCTCCTGTTGGAACCCCTCTTGAAGAAGCTAAAAAACTATTACATAAAAATAAAATAGAAAAACTCCTTGTTATAAACGATAATTACGAACTAAAAGGCTTAATTACGATTAAGGATATTGAAAAAGCAATACAGTATCCTCATTCCTGTAAAGATAATTTAGGAAGACTAAGAACAGGTGCGGCAGTTGGCCCAGCAAATGATAGAGATGAAAGAATTCAAGCCTTACTTAACGTAGGGGTCGATGTTATTTGCATAGATACAGCGCACGGACATTCCCAAAATGTAGTAAACGCTGTTAGAGGAGTGAAACAAATATTTCCAAGCATACAATTAATTGCAGGAAATATTGCAACAGGAGAAGCAGCAGAAGCTCTAATTAAAGCGGGAGTTGATGCTATAAAAATTGGAGTAGGTCCAGGATCAATATGTACAACAAGAATTGTTAGCGGAGTTGGCGTACCTCAGGTTACTGCCATTATGGAATCTCAAAAAATCGCTAATAAGTATAACATCCCTATAATTGCAGATGGCGGTATCAAATATTCAGGTGATATTGTAAAAGCCTTAGCATTAGGTGCCTGCTCAGTAATGATTGGAAGCCTATTCGCAGGAACAGAAGAAAGCCCCGGAGAAACTATCCTTTATCAAGGAAGAAGTTATAAACTCTATCGTGGCATGGGATCAATCGGTGCTATGAAAAAAGGCAGCAAAGACAGATATTTCCAAAGCCATGAAGATAATGATGTAAAGCTTGTACCTGAAGGAATTGAAGGAAAAGTACCATATAGAGGCAGCTTATCATCAAGCATATATCAGCTTATTGGTGGCTTAAGATCAGGTATGGGGTACATTGGAGCAAAAAATTTACAGGAATTAAGAGAAAAATCCAGATTTGTAAAAATCACTCAGGCTGGACTAAAAGAAAGTCACGTACACGACGTAATTATAACCAAAGAAGCACCCAATTATAGACTGGATTAAATAGTAATTAGCGGACATGAGGATGGAATAATGCTGGAAGTAGGTAATTTAGATAAAATTCTTATTTTAGATTTTGGCTCTCAATATACACAACTAATTGCAAGAAGAATAAGAGAACAAAAAGTATATAGCGAAATTCACCCGTTTAATTACAGTTTAGAAGAAATAATAAAATTTAACCCAAAGGGAATAATCCTATCAGGCGGTCCATCAAGTGTATATGATCAGGATGCACCAATTTGCAGCAAAGAAATATTTTCTTTAGGTATTCCAGTATTAGGAATCTGCTACGGCATGCAGCTTATGTCTCACTTGTTAGGCGGTAAAGTTGGCTATTCTAACAAAAGAGAATATGGAAGAGCTGTTATTGAGATTAAAAATACTACCGGATTATTTGATAATATCGATGCATCTGAATTACCAGTCTGGATGAGTCATGGGGATAAAGTAGACCAGGTTCCAGATGGTTTTACCCAATTAGCATTGAGCAATAATACTCCTTTTGCTGCAATTGCTGATTATCAGAGAAAGCTATACGGGGTTCAATTCCATCCGGAAGTAGCACATACAAATAATGGAATAGAAATTTTAGGAAATTTCATATTTTCAACCTGCCAATGTGACTCAAATTGGAATATGAAAAGCTTTATTGAAACTCAAATTAAAGAAATTCGAGAAAAAGTTGGTGATAAAAATATAATTTGCGGCTTAAGCGGTGGCGTTGATTCATCAGTTGCAGCAGTCTTATTACATAAAGCCGTTGGCGATCAACTTAAATGTATTTTCGTCAATAATGGTGTATTAAGAGCAAATGAAGCAGAAAAAGTAGTCAATGTTTTTAGAAATAATTTTCACATAGACCTTATTTATGTAGATGCAGAAGAAAGATTTCTTAATGCTTTAAAAGATATTACTGATCCTGAGCAAAAACGTAAAACAATCGGATTTGAATTTATTAAAGTTTTTGAAGAAGAAGCTAAAAAGATCGAAAATGTAGAATTCTTAGCTCAAGGAACTTTGTATCCTGATGTAATTGAAAGCGTATCATTTAAAGGGCCTTCTGTAACTATTAAAAGCCATCATAATGTAGGCGGTTTACCGGAAAAAATGAATCTAAAGTTAGTTGAACCATTTAGAGAACTTTTTAAAGATGAAGTCAGATTAGTCGGAAAAGAACTTGATATTCCTCTTGAAATTATTAACAGACAACCATTTCCAGGGCCAGGTCTGGCTATAAGAATTATAGGTGAGATAACAAAAGAAAGACTTGAAATTCTCAGAAAAGCAGATACAATCGTGGTTGAAGAAATTAAAAAAGCCAATTTGTACGATAAAATCTGGCAGTCATTCGCAGTATTACTCCCAGTTAAGTCTGTGGGCGTAATGGGGGATGAAAGAACTTACGAAAACGTTGCAGCACTCAGAATTGTAGACAGCCTGGATGGCATGACAGCAGATTGGGTGAAAATTCCTTATGACTTGTTAGGATTGATTTCAAGTCGTATAATAAATGAAGTTGAAGGAATTAATAGAGTAGTTTATGATATTTCTTCTAAGCCCCCAAGTACAATTGAGTGGGAATAAAATATAAATTTATATTTTTCACAAAATAGTTATAATATTTACATTAAATTTTGAAGGAGTTCAAAATTGCGGTTAATTTCAGTCGAGGAAATATCAAGTTATAAGATTCTTCCTTTTGATCTATACAATGAAAATGAAGAGATAATTTTAAGAGCAGGAGAGGAAATCACTCCTGGTAAGTTGCTTAAGCTGAGATACGTTTCCTCCTTATATGCTGATGTCAGAGAAGAACTAGAAGAAGATGTCATCGAATATCAGGATGTAGAATCTGAAGAAGATATAATTGAAGAATCTACTGATGAAGATGAAATATATCTTGAAGAAATTCAGATAAAAGAACCAAAAAGACGAAAGTCTCAAACAAAACCCAAAGATCCTGAAAAAGAAAAATTAGCTCATGAATACGAAAAAAAGCTAGAAGAAACTAAACATAAACTAGATTATGAAGGAGGAGATGACGAACCAAAATCTTCTATCCCCTTTGAACATATAACATATGAAAATGAGTTAAGTTGTATACCTGTAAAATCTCAATTATCTATCAAGAATGATTATAAAAAAGCTATTAACACTGTGATTGGAGATAGTGCAGAAGACAGCAAAGATATTTATCTAGATGTAAGAGATCAAATAGTAGAAGAAACTTTGCTTACCATAGACGACCTGATATATAAATCACAGTTAAAAGTTTATGGAGAGTACAACTATACTCATGGTATTAACGTTGCTGTTTTAAGTACAGCTCTAGCTTATAAATTAAAACTTAATGATTCACAAATCAAAGATGTTGCATTGGCAGCAATGCTACACGATATTGGGAAACTAAAAATCCCAAAAGAAATTGTAGAAAAACAAGCTTTAACATCAAAAGAATCAAAATTAATCCAATTACACCCTCAAGTGGGATACAGAATACTAAAAAAAGAAATGAGATTATCGGAAAGTATAGCATTAGTTGCTCTTGAACATCACGAAAAAAATGATGGATCCGGTTATCCTTATGGAATATCGGGTGAGCAAATAAGCTTATATAGCCAAATAGTTATGATTTGCGATGTCTATGATAATTTAACCTCTAACCGAGGCCTCATAAAAGTCAAAAATTCGAAAGAAGCAATAAAAACATTACTTGATGGGGGTTCAAAATGGTTTACACCTTGGATTTTGTATACTTTTGTATATATGTCAAATTATAATGATACATTACCATTGGCACCACACTAAATTTAATATATATTAAATACAATTAATTAACTAGAAAACTTATAAAAATTGAAAATAATAGTAATAGGTGGAGGATTAGCCGGAACAGAGGCTGCCTTACAATTAGCCAAACAAGGCATAAAAGTTGATTTGTATGAAATGCGCCCTAACAAGGCTACAGGGGCTCATCATACGGAGAATTTGGGAGAATTAGTATGCAGCAATAGTCTTGGATCAAATGATATGGAAGTTGCAAGTGGACTATTAAAGCAGGAATTAAGAATTCTAGATTCTTTCTTAATGAATATTGCAGATAAATGCAGAGTTCCGGCAGGAAATGCCCTTGCTGTTGATAGAGAATTATTTGCTCAAGAAATCACAGAATTAATTAATTCAAACCCAAATATTAACGTGATTAGAGAAGAAATAAC
>MFRQ01000142.1:0-8632 GCA_001784615.1 Candidatus Melainabacteria bacterium RIFOXYA2_FULL_32_9 | reverse complement strand
GCCATTAACATCAGATGCGCTTTCAAAGTCAATTTCTGACTTTACAGGATCAAATCACTTATACTTCTTTGATGCAATTGCACCAATAGTTGAGAAAGATTCTATAAATTTTGATATAGCTTTTTGGGCAAGCAGATATGGAAAAGGAGAAGCCTCATACATTAACTGTCCAATGAATGAGGAAAAGTATAACAGGTTTTACGAGATTTTAACTAATTCCCCTAAAATTGAGTTAAAAGAATTTGAAAAGGGTTCAAAATTTTTCGAATCCTGCATGCCAATCGAAGTAATGGCATCAAGAGGCAAAGATACTTTAAGATATGGACCGATGAAACCGGTAGGATTAATTGATCCGAGAACTAATCAACAACATTATGCCGTAGTTCAGTTGAGACAGGATAATATGTCTGCAACACTATATAATTTAGTCGGTTTCCAGACAAACTTAAAATGGGGAGCCCAAAAAGAACTTATTCAAAGCATACCAGGTCTTGAAAATGCTTCAATTATACGATTTGGAGTTATGCATAGAAATACCTTTATCTATAGCCCAACTGTGCTAGAATCAACCCTTCAAACAAAATCAAGAGAAGATCTGTATTTTGCAGGACAAATAACAGGAGTTGAAGGCTATACTGAATCTATCGCTACAGGATTACTTGCAGGAATCAACCTCGGTAGATTTTTGAACGATAAAAAACCTATACAACTTGATTCTGTTTCTATGCTTGGCGCATTATGCAGTTATATTACATTTCCTGAGCATAAGAATTTTCAGCCAATAAATAGCAATTGGGGCATATTAAAACCTTTAGACATAGACCGAAAGACACAAAAAAACAAAAAGCTAAGAAATAAGCTTTTTGTTGATGAGTCATTGAGTTATATGAGGAGATTAGTTAGTGAGTTAATATAAAATTCAGAATTTCTCCAGGTTTAAAAAATCTCAAAATATTTACCCTGGACTGTGTTTTATCAGACTTTATACTTAGAAAATCATATTTTATATTGCCGTAAATATCTTTTTCTATATCAATAGAATTTATGCTTGCTATCTCTTTAAGCCGATTACTCGAGCTTCCATAGCTTCTTACAAACTTAAATAGCAAGTCTTTAGTATATGTATCATATACATTACTATTTAGTTTATTATTAGATAAACTAATACCGTTATTAGCTTCCTGATTCATTAATCCTAGTTTTCCTTCCTGAACCCTGTATCCTAAATTCTAGAAAGTTAACTTTAAAATTGGGAATGATAATTTACTTCCTGCTTATTAATATAAAAACAATTAAGCGGGCATATTTTTCAGATTTTTAAAGAAAATTTTTCACCAATTTTGCTGGATAAATAAAAATTATTCTATTTTTATATTGAAAAGAATTACTAAAAATATCAATAATATATAAAAACAAAGATTTTATTTACAATTTTTTATTAAGATATTTTAAACAAATTACTAAAACTAAGATTATAACTATAGATACATTCAGATTAAACAAGTTTAAAGCTAAATAATAGTATGATTCAAACAAGTTTATAATAAAATTGTTTAGAGAGTATGCTGGAAGATTGAGAAATAATGTATTTTATCTATAGCTCTATATTAATACTTTTAGGACTGATTTTAAGTCCTATTATAGCAATATCATTTATTATCAAGCCAAAGCTAAGAGCTGGTTTCTGGAAAAAAATAGGTTTTTATCGAGATTTATCCAGTAAAAAGACTACTATATGGTTTCATGCTGTATCAGTAGGTGAAGTAAACGCTGTTGAAAGCCTGATTAAAAAAATCAAACAGGGATTTCCTGACCATAATCTCGTTTTAACCACTGTAACAAGAACAGGACAGGAAATAGCACAAAACAAGTTAGCAAAAGTAGTCGATAGAATTACTTATTTTCCTTATGACTTCAATTTCTCCGTTAAATCAGCGATAAATGCAATCAAACCTCAACTCGTTGTAATTGCAGAAACTGAGATTTGGCCAAACTTTGCACAGGAATTAAATAAAGCTGATGTCCCAATAATCATAGTAAATGGACGGATTTCCCCAAGCTCTTATAAGGGTTATAAAAATTTCAGCTGGTTTTTCAAAAATATCTTAAAGAATTACAGCTTAATATTGATGCAAACTGAGGAAGATAAAAACAGAATAATCGACATAGGAGCAAATCCTGATAGAGTTGAAGTAATGGGAAATTTAAAGTTTGATATTGCAAATATTTTAAACAAAAATGAGATTAATGAGCTAAAAGAGTCCTTAAAATTAGGTAATAACAAACTGCTTATAGCAGGAAGTACCCATCAAGGAGAAGATGAGATAATTCTCGACGCATTTAAACAATTAAAAAGTAAATTTAATGACTTAAAACTCTTAATAGCTCCAAGACATCCTGAAAGAAATAATCAGGTTCAAAAATTAATAACAGAAACGGGATTCAACTATGGCTTAAGAAGTCAAAAAGATAATTTTGAAAACAATGATATAATTCTTTTAAACGTAATGGGCGAATTAGGTAAACTATACTCTGTCTCACATATAGCATTTGTTGGAGGAAGTTTTTCAGGCACTGGAGGTCATAATCCGCTTGAATCAGCTATTTATGGAGTCCCTGTTTTATCAGGACCAACAGTATTTAATTTTAAAGACATTTATCAATATATCACTACTTCTAATGCTGCTCAAATCGTTAATAACCAGCAAGAATTATACTCAGCAATACAAGAATTATTACTAAATCAAAATAAACATAATAAAATGAGCTCAGCTTGTATAAATATCTTTGAAACCAATAAAGGCGCTCTTGATTTTACTATAGATAAGCTAAAAACATTGTTTTAATTAACTCATATCTCAAATAAACTTGAAAAGAAGATTGTCTTGACTTTATAAGCTACTCTTAGTGCCTGCAATATATAAGATGAAAGAGAAAATCATACATATATAAAAAGCTACACCTGTCCAAAAAGCAATATTAATCCCAAATATCATTGCGATAATTACTGCGAGTACAGAAGCACATACCGATGCTGCTCCATTAATTCCCCATAGCCATGGAGTAAGGTCTTGATGATAATTAGAAGAAATCTTCATACCAATAGGAAACGCTGTTCCCATAAAGATTCCTATTGGAAACATTATTAATATTGAAATTAAAATTCTTATAAAATTAGTTGATGATTTAAATAATTCTGTGGCATAAGGCGTTAATAAACCAAATATTATTAAAGACACAATTAAAGACATCAAAACAATTATAGATATTTTATTGAAGTTCTCTTTTTCTCTAAAAATACTTGTTAAAAAGCTTCCAATACCGCTTGAAAGAAGGAGCGTGAATAAAACTACAGATAAGCTGTATACAGGGTGACCCAAAAATATTGTTAATCTTTGCAATTGAGAAATCTCTATCAAAATAAAACCAATTCCTATTGATGCAAAATAAGTTAAATAAGGAGCTACTTTTATTAAATTGATATTTTTTCTTTTGATAATAAAAGGTACAAAAATACAGGCAACCATCAAAATTGAGACAATTACGAATAGAAAAAGCAGTGAAACTATTGCCTGATTATCGAACCAGGTTGCAGAATTCTTTTGAGGTAATACGCCTTTAGCAAAATTGCTAAACTTAAACATATTAAAGAAAAAAGGCCTATCATCAGTTGAAGGAGAAATATCATAAGGATATGCTTCTAAAAATTTATTAAATTTGTCGTAATTATAGACTATATTCGCAATAACCTGATCAGAGTGGGATTTGGGATGAAATAAAATCTCAAAACCTAATTTTTTTACTGATTCTTCCGTCTTTTTAATATCTTCATCTGTAAAAGGAGTTTTACTAACTAAAATAGTCCCTATCCCATATACAAGATTAGGAACTTTTTTACAAACTATAATTATATGGTCTTCAGGATTGCTAATTCCAGAATCAATAAGGGATTTTCTTGCTAAAGAGGTTAACCTGTATATTTCAGCAGGGTTTTTTTCTGAATACCAGCGTGAAAAAGTTAATATTCCTTTATCATTTAAATGTTCAATAAATGTCTTCCAAGCTTCCACAGTGTATAGGCTATTTTCTGTCAAAACAAAAGCACCTGCTGCTGTAGCAGCACTTGTATCAACTAATGAAGCTTGAATTATATCAAAATGATCCTCTGATCTTGATATATAACTCCTGGCTTCATCATTAACTATTTTAACTTTGGGATTTGAGTATAAATGGCCGGAGAAATCCCCAAATTTTCCTTGAACAGTATTAATAATGTTCTCATTTATTTCTATACCGGTAACCTTGTTTTGATTAAAAACAAGAGCAGCAAGAACATCACGACCGCCTCCTGTTCCAATAATAGCTATATTTGCATCATCTTTTAAATAATGAACAAAATTTGTAATGTCATTCTTTAAATACTTTAATTTACTTAAATCACCGTCAAATTTTGTAATTAATGTTGATGCACCAGTATCAATAAGCAATTCTAGCTGTTCTATAGGATTATAATCTTCAATACTCTTTTCAGACAATCCATAACCAGCAGGAATACTCTTTATATCAGGATTACCAACTACTTGAATATATGAAAACGAATTCCATTTCTCGTATAACTTATCATGTGAAATTTTTCCTTTACCCCAAAACATTTTAATAACAGGATCTTGCTGATATGATTTAACCAAATTTATTGAAATAAAAGCAGCAAGCAATACAGCAAAAGTTGATAATATTTTTCTTGCATTAATTGAAGAATTCTCGAATTCAAAAAATATAATAGAGGCTATCAATGCAAGGAAAGCAGTAATAAATATAGTAGTAGGACCATCTGTTAAATTTAAAACAATTATAAAAGCTATACAACCTAACGCTGCACCTGCAAGATCTACTGCATATAATTTACTTAGAAATCGGGGGAATTTTGTAAGAGCAGTGGACACACATATACCACTAAAAAAGAAAGGAATGGAAATTGAAATAAAGTTAAAAATAACTGATTGAAGTCCGGAATTAGAAGATTTAAAACCTATAGGGTTATACAAATATAATAAAAAGCTGGATATTATCGTAATGCAAAATAATAACGAGCTCATTGACATATGATAATTGGCTTTTTCTTGATTAAAAAATTTAGGAAATAAATATACAACTATTGAACCTGCTGTCATGCCAAACATAGCAATAGATATAGCCATAAATGCAAAATGATACCAAGTGGTAGCACTAAAAATTCTAGTTAAAGTAATCTCAAACATTAAAGTAGCCATAGTTACCAGAAAAAGTGCTACATAGTTTTTAGATTTCATTTTTATCACTCACTATTCTATAAATCCAGCCTCTAATTCAGGATAAGAAAATCATAACATTTTCTTTTTCATTTAATTAATTTCAATTATTAGTCCTCAAAAAAATTAATTATTACTTTGAGTTTTTTTCTAGTAACAATTAACAATTCAAACTATTAATTACTACATACACTAAATTATCATAATATAATATATATAGATGTATTTTGGTAAATTAAAAAATAGTGAATATTTTTATAGAAAACAACATTGAATATCTAATTGAATATTTCTGGAGCTCAAGCGAAGGCTTGATTATATTAAATGACCAGAAAGATATTATTCATATTAATAACTTTGCTCAAACGTTATTAGGTCTAAAAATATCTGATAACATTTCTTTAATTGAGCATTGCTTTAGTTTTGATATATGTATATTACAAGAACAAGATATTTTAGCATATAATCCTATATCTGCAGCTATTTTGTCAAAAGAAAAGTTTAAAGCTGAAGCACAATATCAAATTGAACAGGATCAATATAAAAATCTGGTTCTAAGAGCGTTTCAAGTTAAAGATTATAAAATAATTATATTTTCTGATCTGTCAGCTGAAATTGAAAATAAAGAATTTAAAAAACAGAAAAATGAATACATAAATAAAATCATTGAGCTTGAAAAAGATAATAAAGAACATTCAATTCTTAAAGAACGTGCTGAATCTCAAGCTATAAGAGTAGGATTGATCAATAGAATTTCAACATCAATTCGTGACACTCTTGATACTAATGAAATAATTAAAACCACAATTAACGAGCTTTCTAGGACTTTGGGAGTTCATAGAGGGATATTTGCAAGTTACGAGAAGAATCAAGAGAAATTCATAATAAAACAAGAGTGGCATATTAGTAATCAAACTGAATTACAAAAAAAAGAATTAGAAATTGATTCTTATATTAAAGCGGCTATTTCAAATCGTACATCTCAAATATCTATAAATAGCAGTATTATGGAATTACCCTTAAATAACCCTGAAGATTCCAAACCCAGGCTGGTTACTCCTGTTATATATCAGGGAGAAATATTTGGTATAATATTGTTGTACCATATAAATAGCAAAAAATTATGGCACCCTGAGGAAGTCAGCCTTGTTGAAGGTATTTCTGCACAGTTGGCAGCAGCAATTTATCAGTCATCGTTATTTGAAAAGCTTGAAAATCAGAAAAAAGAGCTGGAAATAACCTTAACACAACTAAGAGAGACCCAGACACAATTAATACAGTCAGAAAAAATGGCCTCTCTTGGTAAATTAGTAGCAGGAGTTGCCCATGAAATTAACACTCCAATAGGATCAATTAATAGCAACATAGATATGCTGGTAAAATATACAAAAAAAATAAAAAAACAAATACTGGATAATCCTGAACTGAATTCAATGTTTAGTGTATTTGATGATATTAATACTATAAATACTGAAGCAATAAGACGTATTAATAGTATTATTAAATCTCTTAAAAACTTTGCACGTTTAGACGAAGCAGAACTTAAAGAAGTAGATATACACGAAGGAATAAAAAGCACCCTTATGCTGATAAACCATGAAATCAAAAATCGAATTAATGTCATTGAAGAATATGGCGATTTACCACTAATTGAGTGCTATCCAAACCTTTTAAATCAAGTAATTATGAATATTTTAGTTAATGCATATCAAAGCATCGACAATGAGGGGACAATAAAAATTAAGACCGATATTAAAGATAATAAGGTGCAGATAATAATTTCAGACACAGGTAAAGGTATAAGCCAGGAAAATCTAACTAAAATATTCGATCCTGGATTTACAACCAAAGGTGTAGGTGTGGGAACAGGTTTAGGTTTATCAATATGCTACCAGATAATTGAAAAACACAAAGGCTCTATTAGTGTTAATAGCCAGTTCGGTATTGGTACAGTGTTTATAATAGAAATTCCACTTAGGCAGAATTTCTAAATTGTTAAGAAATTTGCGAAATCAGAGAGACTTGTCACTACTTAATAAATTATTAGAATAAAAAAATAGTTATTAATATATGTTAAGTATTGTTACAAAGCCGATTAAATTACTTGAAAATATGTTATTATTATATCTGTAATGAGTGTCAAATTTACCCTTAATAGTTCGTAATAAATATATAGGATAAACAAATGTAAAAAAAAGTTAACCCCGTCACCCCAAAAAAGCAATTTTCTACAACAGATTGTTTTTAAATATATGGAAGTAATATTAATTTTTTATGCTTGATTGGAGGTGGCTCGTATGTAACGTGAAGGGAATTCGGAGGAAGTTCATAAATGAGTATTAAAGTAAATAATAGAAAAAAGAAAAGTGAAAAGACTTTTGATGAGTTAATTCATGAATTGCAGAATAGTAATTCAGAAAAAGTCCGTTACAACGCTGCTAGAATGCTAGGTGAATTAGGCGATTCAAGAGCAGTTGAGCCATTAATCGATGTATTAAAAAATGATAAAAATGGTTCAGTTAGATTATACGCAGCTAGAGCACTCGGCGAACTTGGCGACATATCATCTACAATGCATCTAATAGAATCACTTAGAGAAGATAGAAACGTTGATGTTAGAGTTCGTGCAGCTCGTGCTCTCGGTCGCTTAGGTGGTATTGAAGTAGTTACACCTTTAGTAGAAGCTTTAAGCGATGAAAATAGTCAAGTTTGCATTACAGCTACTGACGCTCTTATAGAAATTGGCGATTTTGCAGTTGATGCTTTAATCGAATCATTAAGACACGAAAAAGTTAACGTACGCTGTGACGCTACAAGAGCTCTCGGTGAACTCGGCAGCATGAAAGCTGTTGAGCCAATTATCGCTATGCTCACAGATGAGTGGGTAAACGTAAGAATTTACGCTGTTACATCACTCGGCAAATTAGGTGACACCCAAGCAGTTCCAGCACTTATAGATGTACTCAAAAACGAACAGGAAAACGAACTCGTAAGAGCTGGCGCAGCAGCAGCCCTCGGCGTTCTTCGTGATCAAAGAGCATTATTACCTCTTAGAGAACTCATTATGGTTGCTGAAGAATTAGGCGAATTAGAAGACACCGCTTTAAAAGCATTCAAGAAAATTATGGCTGCCAATTGGCAAAACGTTCCAGGTGCTATAAACAAAAAAGCAGCCTGCAAATAAAAAGAAAATCCTATAGAAAAAAGCGACTCAAATGAGTCGCTTTTTTCTATTAGCAATTTTTCATATTTAGAATACTTTTAATAATAGATAAAACTGAATTTTTGAAATAGTGCAAGAAATAGGTTAGACCTCTATTAAGGAGTACGCAAAAGTCAAAATA
>MFRQ01000141.1:5362-8024 GCA_001784615.1 Candidatus Melainabacteria bacterium RIFOXYA2_FULL_32_9 | reverse complement strand
ATTTTTGTCTAAACCTTTTAAGTTATTTTTCTGAACTTAAAATTTTAGACGTTTTTTTGTCGGATAGGTTCTAATGTTTGGCTGACTAATTTGAAAATATTTATTTATAACCTTTTTACAGTATAAATATGATTAATTTATCAGTGAGGACTTAACTTTATATGTTAGTGCCGGCAATTGGTGTCTTATCATTTAAATAAATTATTGATTTAGAAGCTCAAGAATATATACTTGTAGTGTAAACGTTTTGGTATTAATGGTTTTTGTTTAAGAAGGAAAATTTATGATCAAGAAGCTTTCTGTAGCTTTTATATGGCATATGCACCAGCCAGTATATACCAATACATTAACCGGAGAGTACTTAATGCCATGGGTGAGACTCCATGCCATTAAAGACTATCTGGATATGTTATTGATTCTGGAAGAGTTTCCAAATATTAAACAAACATTTAATCTTGTACCGTCTTTAATAGATCAGTTATATGATTATGGTCACAATAATGCTCATGATTCACATTCCAGATTGACTGTGACAGACATTGCCAAATTAAGTAGTGAAGATAAGGAGTTTATTCTCAAACACTTTTTTGACGCAAATTATGCAAATATGATTTCTCCGTATGAACCGTATAGAAAGCTTTATGAGAAAAGGTATCAGAATGATCAAGTGACGGTTGATAATTTTTCTGATCAGGAATATTCAGATATTCTTGCCTGGTTTAATTTGGCATGGTTTGATCCTTACTGGCGTACAAAAGTGTCAGAACTTGATAACCTCTATAATAAAGGTTGTGACTATACTCTTGAAGATCGTAAGTTAATAATTGAATTACAAAGAAGAATTATTAAAGATATTGTCCCCAAATATAAAGAATTTCTCCAAAAAGGACAGATAGAAATCTCTACGAGTCCGTATTATCACCCGATAATACCTCTTGTAGTAGATTCTGGCTGCGCAAAAAGATCTTCACATGATATTCAATTACCGGCATCAAGTTTTGAGTATGCTGATGATGTAAAAGTTCAGATAAAAAGTGGTATTAATAAGTTTAAGGAAATATTTGGCGTTGCTCCAAGTGGTATCTGGCCATCAGAACATTGTGTTAGTCCTGAAACTCTTGAATTACTTTCAGATTTAGGGGTTAAATGGATAATTAGTGATGAAGGAAACCTTGCTAAGACTTTAGGAAAAGAGTTTGTTAGAGATTTTTATGGTAATTTACAGGACCCTTATGACCTATGCCAAGCTTATCAGGCCGACATAAATGACAAGAAAATTTTCACTTTATTTAGAAATTCAGTTTTTGCCGATTTAATTGGCTTTGAATATGGTGATCAAGATTCTGAAATAGCAGCGAATGATTTATATGAAAGAATAAAAACTATCCAGGCTAAGCTTCAAGCTACTCCTGAAGAAAATCATATTGTAACTATAGCTATGGATGGTGAAAATTCTTGGGAAAGCTATAAGGAAGATGGTGGATTATTTCTCAGAAACTTGTATAAATTATTATCTGAAGATGAAACTCTTGATATAACAACTGTTAGCAATTTTCTAGAAAGAGCAAATAAGCCTAAAACACTGAATACAATTCATTCGGGTTCTTGGATTAATCGAAATTTTAACTTATGGATTGGTGATCCTACTAAAAATATTGCCTGGGATTATTTACATCAAACAAGAGAAGACCTTGTAAACTTTATAAAAGAAAATAAGTATTCAAAAGAAGTTATAAATAAAGCCTGGAAAGAAATATATATAGCAGAAGGTAGTGATTGGTTTTGGTGGTACGGTGAACCTAATGATTCAGGGCATGATGATATGTTTGACTTGCTCTTTAGGGTGCACCTGAAAAATGTATATAAAATTCTTGATGAGCCAGTGCCAGACTATTTGGATATTCCGTTAGACTTATTTGCAGGAACTCCTTCTCGTTGTCCCGATGGCATTTTTAGGCCTTCTATTAATGGAATGATTGATTCTGATGATGAATGGGCAAAAGCAGGGCATATAGAGCTTCCTCAAGGGCCTATGTATCAATCAGATAGGTTATTAAGACGTATTTTCTTTGGTTATGATTCGGATAATATTTATTTTAGGTTTGATATTAATCAAGATAGAATACTCAACTTAACTAACGAGATTTATATCTATTTCTATATGCTTGATAGATTTGGTCTTTTATCACCTTTGAGAGTTAGAAATAAAGGAAATGCCATTTTTCCAACACAAAGATATACTTATGCTTATGAATTAGAGATTCCTGTTTGCCAGGGAAAAGTTTTTTCACCGGTTTTATCTGAAGCAATGGAAGGATCTTTATGGAAGATAAAAAGCCTGCACGGAGTAGGATATAATTATAAATCAGTGCTTGAGTTATCTGTTCCATTTGCTGATCTTGATTTACCTAAAGGTAATGAAGTCCATTTTATAGTTGTTACATCCAAAGCACAAATATTACAGGAAATTATTCCTCAAAATAAGTTGTTATCCATAGTGAGACCTGACTGTATCTAAAGTGTGAATTGTATAATATAGAAATTAATGATTTGTAAACTTTATATGTAGTCACTTTAACCTAAAGAATTAATTTACAATAATTTGGAGATAGCCAGTTTGATGAACCTAAAGTAGGGAATTGTTTAAAAATTTAATTTACAA
>MFRQ01000141.1:0-5337 GCA_001784615.1 Candidatus Melainabacteria bacterium RIFOXYA2_FULL_32_9 | reverse complement strand
TGAAGTGAGAGAAAATTATAAAATAAATTTTATTTATACTTAGTTATATAAATGTTTGAGGGTTAAGTCCAGAGAATTAATATCAAAATAGGCATCAATCTTATGGGAGATTCATTATAAATGTTTGAAAGGTTTACAGAAAAAGCTATTAAAGTAATTATGCTAGCTCAGGAAGAAGCTCGCAGGTTAGGTCATAACTTTGTTGGTACTGAGCAAATACTATTAGGTTTAATTGGTGAAGGAACAGGAATAGCTGCAAAGACACTAAAAGCAATGGGCGTTAATCTAAAAGATGCTCGTGTTGAAGTTGAGAAGATTATTGGCAGAGGATCAGGATTCGTTGCAGTTGAAATTCCTTTTACGCCAAGAGCTAAGCGTGTTCTTGAATTATCTTGGGATGAAGCAAGACAGTTAGGCCATAATTACATCGGAACCGAGCACTTGCTTTTAGGGTTAATCAGAGAAGGTGAAGGAGTTGCAGCCAGAGTTCTTGAAAACCTTGGTGTTGACTTGAATAAAGTTAGAAGCAACGTAATTAGAATGTTGGGTGAAACCAGAACAGGTGCTAGCACAACAACAAGTCAAAGTGGTAGAAGCAAAACCCCAACCCTTGATGAATTTGGAACCAATTTAACTCAAGCTGCACAAGAACAACGTCTAGATCCTGTTGTGGGCAGAGAAAAAGAAATAGAAAGAGTTGTACAGATTTTGGGTCGTCGTACCAAGAATAATCCTGTATTAATTGGTGAACCTGGTGTAGGTAAAACTGCAATTGCTGAAGGTTTAGCAAATAGGATTGTTAGTGGGGATATTCCTGAAATTTTAGAGGATAAAAGGCTTGTGCAGCTTGATATGGGTCTTTTGGTAGCTGGCACCAAATATAGAGGTGAATTCGAAGAAAGACTCAAGAAAATTATGGATGAGATCAGGTCTGCCGGAAATGTAATTCTTATTATAGATGAATTGCATACTTTAATTGGTGCAGGAGCTGCTGAAGGTGCTATTGATGCAGCTAATATTCTTAAACCTGTACTTTCAAGAGGAGAGTTACAGGTGATAGGTGCTACAACTCTTGATGAATACCGTAAGCACGTTGAAAGAGATGCTGCACTTGAAAGAAGATTTCAGCCTGTATTTGTTGATCAACCGTCAGTTGAAGAAACAATCGAGATTATTCGTGGTCTGAGACATAGATATGAAGAACACCATAAGCTTATAATCTCTGATGCTGCGATTGAGACTGCTGCTAGATTGTCAGATAGATATATAACAGATAGATTCTTGCCTGATAAAGCAATTGATTTAATAGATGAAGCAAGTTCAAGAGTTAGACTCCAGGCAAGTTCGCTTCCTCCTGAAGGAAAAGAAATTGAAAAAGAATTTAAGCAGGTAATTAAAGATAAAGAACAGGCTATTAGAAATCAGGAATTTGAAAAAGCTAGCCAACTTAGAGATATTGAGGCTGATTTAAAAGAGAAAATCAGAGAAATCTCTCAAAAATGGAAGGCTGAACAAGAAGCTAATAAAGCAGTTGTAACAGAAGAAGAGATTGCCTACATTGTTAGCACTTGGACTGGTGTTCCTGTTACTAAGCTCACCGAAGGTGAAAGTGACAGGCTGCTTAAGCTTGAAGATACTTTGCATCAAAGAGTTATTGGTCAGCATTCTGCTGTAGTAGCTATATCTAAGGCTATAAGAAGGGCAAGAGTAGGGCTTAAGAGTCCTAGTAGGCCAATTGGTAGCTTTATATTTAGTGGACCTACAGGTGTGGGTAAAACTGAGTTAGCTAAAGCACTTGCTGAATCTATGTTTGGCTCTGAAGATAATATGATCAGGATTGATATGTCTGAGTTTATGGAAAGACATACAACTAGTAAGCTTATCGGTTCTCCTCCAGGATATGTTGGATACAATGAAGGTGGTCAATTAACCGAAGCTATTAGAAAGAGGCCTTATTCTGTAGTTTTATTCGATGAAATTGAAAAAGCTCATCCTGATGTATTTAATTTATTATTACAAATCCTTGATGATGGCAGATTATCTGATTCTAGAGGTAGAGTAACCAACTTTAAGAATAGTATTATAATTATGACCAGTAACGTTGGCGCCAGATCATTGGAAAATACATCGAAATTGGGTTTTGCAGTAGCTGATGATGAAGAAAAAGACAGATATGAAAGAGTCAAAGATACAGTATTGGAAGAAATGAAAAAAGCCTTCCGTCCTGAATTCTTAAATAGACTCGATGATATTATTGTATTCTCACATCTAACAAGAGAAGAAATTAGGCAAATTGTCGATATAATGCTTACTGATCTAATTAAGAGAATACGTGGTCAAGAGTTGTTGCTTGAAATTCCGAATGAGGTTAAAGATTTTCTCTCTGATGAAGGTTATAGTCAGACTTATGGTGCGAGACCTCTTAGAAGAGTTATCCAAAGAAGAATTGAAGATCCTATTGCAGAAGAAATCCTTACAGGAATATACAAAGAGGGTGATATTATTAAGTTAGGTCTTGATAATAAGAAAGTTACCTTTGAAAGACTTTCTGGAGTTGCAAAGCAAACAGATGACTCAGCAAAAGCTCCAGATAAGGATGAAAAAGAAGATTCAAAAGTCGAATCTTAATAAGGTTACAAATAATTCGGAAAAATAAATATGGAAAATATTAATTTAAGCCTTGAAAATTGGGATAAATTGCTTAGACACCCAAGAATAGGTGAGATTCTTGTACAGCATAAAAAAATAACTATTCACCAGTTGGAGAAGGCTCTCAAAGAACAAGGGCTATTAAAAATTCCAGTTGGGCAGATTTTATTGCAGATGAAATTCATTACAAAAGATGAGCTTCTCGAGCTATTAGAATTACAAATTGGTATTAGTAAAATGTTAAATGAGAGTTTTGATGAACTTAAAAACTCAAATAACAAAGATCAGGTTAATAACTTAATTGAAACATTGGATTTGAAATTGGATTCTGAACCTGATCTTCATTAAAATCAAAGATCAGGTAAAAATGAGAAAAAAAACAATTTTAACTTCACTAATACCTTCCTGGGAACTAGCATTTTTATTGTTGATAGTTTTGATAGCTTTGGTGTTATTTACTTTGACTAGTATGTCGGATATAGTAGCACCATTTTTTACGTGGATAAGACAGATTTTGTTTGAGGAAAATGTACAAGCTGAGTATAATTTTCAATCCGTATTAATCTTAAAATTCTTGTCATTAATTGCATTGCTTTATCTTACATTTGTTTTGTACACGGTTGTATCAGCAATATTGACGTATAATTCATTTAAATCAGCTGCCGGTAGTCTTTATCATCAGGAATATAGGTTAGGAGATATAGCTTTTAGAGCATTGAGCTGGAATTTTAGCCGATTATTTTTAGTTTTTAAGTCTCCATTGGTGCTTAGTGTAATTAGCTTAGTTTTATTCTTGTTAAGTACCTTTTTGTTTAACTTTTTGCTTGTTATTGCAGGAATTAGCTTAGGAATTACTGTTTTTCTTGTTACTTTTGTCGGTATTACGTTGCTATTTGGATTCGTTGTTTCTCTGGTAATGTCTGTATGGTATATGCTGACTTCAGCATTTGGAATGGAAATAGCTCTTAGTGAACCGGGATTGTCAAATGCAATAATAAAAGCACGCTCAAGAAAGCTTGCTTTTGTTAAACGTCAAAATATTTTCTTGTTTGCGGTAGGATTATTTTTTATATTCTTATTAATTACCCAGATTATGAGTGTGGTTTTGTTTAAAGACAGTATTAATTCAGAAAATGCACTTGTTATTTTGTTAATAGTTTTATTTGATGCAGCTTTCTTTATTGGATTGAGATATCTGAAGGCCCATTGCTATGTTGATTCACTGTTGTATCAGTATAATAAAATTAGGGTTATAACAGGAAATACAGTTTAAAACATTAAGGGCTGGTCATGGGAATAAGATTTAACTAAAATAAATATATATAGTTAGTGGGAATGAATGTTTATGAAAAGAGCTATCATTGTAGTTATTGATGCTTTAGGGGTGGGAGCTATGCCTGATGCTCCTAAATATGGTGATTTATTAGACTGTAATACCTTGGTTAATGTTGCTAAATTTAATAAAGGGCTTAATTTGCCTAATTTTGAGAGATTAGGACTGGGTAATATAGATAGAATTGAGGGAGTTAATCCTACAGATAAACCATTAGCAGGCTTTGGTAAAATGCTTGAAGTGTCAGAAGGTAAAGATACGACTACCGGGCATTGGGAAATGGCGGGATTAATACTTGAAGAAGGTTTTAGGACTTATCCTGATGGATTTTCATCAGAGCTAATCGAAGAATTTATAGAGAAAACCGGATGTAAAGCTATCCTTGGAAATTATCCTGCATCTGGAACGGCTATAATTAATGAGCTTGGTGATGCTCATATTGAAACAAAGTATCCTATTATTTATACAAGCGCAGATAGTGTATTCCAGATTGCTTGTCATGTAGGTGTAATACCGCTGGATACACTTTATGAATGGTGTATAATTGCAAGAGAGATCTTAGATAAAGGTTATAATATCAGTAGAGTTATAGCAAGGCCATTTGAGGGTGTTAGTGGAGATTATAAGCGTGTATCAGCCGCCAGAAGAGATTATTCTGTTCCGCCGATTGGGTCTACAATTCTTAATAAAATTGTTGAGAATAATGGAAGGGTTATAGGAATAGGAAAAATAGAAGATATTTTTGTAAAGTCGGGTATTACTCACGCTGTTCATACTGGAAGTAATTTAGAAGGCCTTAAACTTACTTTGCAAGCTATAAGAAATGAGTTAAATCTTGGTGAAATTGCCATAAATCCAGAAAAAATTACAAAAAATTCCGATAAAGATTTAATATTCACTAATTTAGTTGACACGGATATGCTTTATGGGCATAGAAATGACCCTGTAGGTTATGGAAATGCTCTTAAGGAAATAGATTCTTACTTAACTGATATTATCAACTCGGTTACAGATAAAGATTTATTGATTATTACTGCTGATCACGGTTGTGATCCTACAACCCCGGGAACAGATCATACAAGAGAACAGGTTCCTGTTTTGATTTATAATCCAATTATTGAAGGACATAATCTGGGAGTGAGGGAAACTTTTGCAGATATTGCGGCGACTGTAACAGAATGGACTGGCATTGCTTATGATGGCCCTGGAAAATCTATGCTGTAATTAGTAATTTAATAATAAATTAGGTGCTTGATGAGAATATTATTAATGATTATTAGAAAATTTCTAAGAAGCTGTTTTGTTAAAAACATTTTTTGAGGGAAATCCTTATCATAGCTATCCTTACAATATTT
>MFRQ01000140.1:4318-5382 GCA_001784615.1 Candidatus Melainabacteria bacterium RIFOXYA2_FULL_32_9 | reverse complement strand
ATCCAGAATATTGTAGAATAAATACCAAAAGAAATTCCCGACATTACCAGGAAACCAGTATAATACCCTATCTTAACTTTCAGTGGTCGAGGTCTTGTAGATTGTTTCATTGCTGTTATCAGGCTTAATTCGCTATCAAGATTTATAATTTTATAATCCTCATCCTGAAGAATATCTAAAGCCATTTTCATTAATTCATCTTCAGACTTTGTCTCATAAATCTTTGTCTGAATAGCCCTTTTATCAAGAACTGATACTTGCGTTTCCTTCTTAGCAAAAGCAGGCATATGAAAAGAAAAAACAAATATAAATATCAAAAGTTTAGCTGTAATTCTTCTCATTATCATATCCCCTGCGCTTCAATAAATAAACTTTTGTCTAACTGGCTAAAAAATTCTCGGTATAATACTTCGGGATTTTTAATATCTTTTTTGCCTGAAGGAGTTCCTGTATAATCGATAAATTTTCTAATAAAGCTTGTCCTGACTTTATAATTTTTATCACTAAACTCGTTTATCTGTACTGAAGTTTCATACCTTACATATCGGTTCCCTAAAAATACTTTTTCTTTGTCTTCTTTATAACCGCTAATGACTCCCAATTTATAGTTTGATTCTGTTATAAGATAGCCACGATCCTGTAGAACATTTACTATTGCTTCCATTAATTGTTTTTTTTCTTTAACTTCATAAGTTCTGGTTTGCATTTGTCTAACTTCCAAAGAAGAAGCTTCATCCTGTTTAGCAAAAGACGGCAAACAAGAGATTAAACCTATACAGGTTAAAATTAAAATAATTTTATTAAACATTTAATTTATCCTTCAATTTTTAAAATTTGCTGCTGTGGTAAGAATAGCTTTCAACATAATTATTTTCATCAAATTTAATAACAATAGTAAGAGTATTTTGTGAAGATTCTATTTGTGAAGCATCTCTCATTTCTGGTTTTCCGTCAGTGAGCAATCCTAATGTTACAAAATTTAGTAGACCTGTCCATGAATTTTTAATAGCAGTGCCTTTTTCAAGAGCACTTTCAGTTTTGTTTCTATCGGTTATTGTAGAAGA
>MFRQ01000140.1:0-4239 GCA_001784615.1 Candidatus Melainabacteria bacterium RIFOXYA2_FULL_32_9 | reverse complement strand
TGATCCTGAGACATGCCTGCATGAATATATTTTTGTACGGTTCCAACAGTTAAAGTTTGTTGGGCAAATGCAGGAGCTATGCCCAGATTAAGTATACTTATTATTAAAAATAAGAAAACCAGACGTAATAATTTCATATTTAACAATCCTTTCACGCAGCTATTAACATATTATTTATAATACAAGTTAAAAATTTAAACAATTATATAAAATTTTATAACCATAAAAAGCCGGTTTTTCATGCTATATTCAGATTGTTACTTTTTATTAACTTTTTATCCGCTTTTACTGTCAAAAATATACAATTTTATCTGAAATTATCTATCAAGGAACTTATTCTATATGCAGAACCTCAACTTCCTAACAGCTAGAATGCTAAACCGCACAAAGTACACTTATGAAAATATCCTAAAAGACCTTGTGTAATGAATCTAGATGGCATAAAACTCGAATTTATTCGTGGCGTGACATATGAATATTTTAATAGCACTGTCTTTCCCAATTTTTTGTTCTTCAAAATTTTCATTTAAAACCAATCAATATAATAAATAAAGCTCAACATTAAGTTGAGCTTTATTTATTATATTGATATTCACGCTCAAGTGTACAAGTTCAGGACTTATTTGTTAGAATCAGCGTAAGTAATAATTTAAGTTTTAAATGTATATTATAAAGGCTTTAATATTATTGGCAAAACTTATCAGGAAATTGTTTGATTATAGCCTGAGATATAGCGTCAGACATTTCTAGGATATCGTTGAGAATTATATCATAAGCCTGTATGTCTGATTTATAATTTCCATTAAGTCTGTAGACAACCTCATCTTTTGTAACTTTAAGATGGTCATATAACATATTTGTTATAGCCTGTTTAGATAAATTAGGATTGGCTGAACTTAAAAATGTAGCTATGTCATCAGCATTTGCATACCATTTTTTTTCTTCTGTAGCTAATTGAGTTTTATCTCCTGCTTTTGCGTATTTAACCATTTCAACAGCAAGTAAAATATGCTGTTCCAGTAAATTAGCTAATTTATTTCCTGCTTCCTCTCCATAAAAAGGTTTTATTGAATTACCAATCTCCTGCTGATTTTTTAATAATCTCTCAGCAGTGAAATTAGTATCATTCAGGTTTGCAAGTGCTGATATTATATACATCCTTGTCCAGCTTACGTGGTCTGACCAGAGCTTGCGGTTCATAATTTTAAAATCACATGAAGATACCTGAGGACTGACATTAACTCTTGTACTTGGCGTTTGTGTTGGTTGAGCTATGCAATTGACCATCATAAATACAAACATTAATGAAAATAGAATTCCTGTTAAATAAAGTTTTTTCATAATTTTATTTCCCTATTTTCCCCCAAATCTATAATTAAACAAATCCTTTATAAGTCAATTATCCTGTGAACTATAACCAGAGTATTATATGAAATAAATTCAACAAAAATAAAAAAGACCGTAGTATTGTGCGGTCGTTTATAAATATATAAATTTAATTTATAAACACGCTCGAGTGTATGAGTTCAGAATTTTTTTGATCTGTTGGGTTAGAACCCGCCCTACCTGGCTACTATTTGTTAGAATAATATGCATTGGGAATGTTTTTTTTTATAAATCATTCTATTCTCAAGATTAAAAATAGAGGAATGTTTTTATGTCTAATCCTGATGAGCTTAATAATCAACGAAGTAAACAGGAATACTTAAAAGATACAATTATCAATACATTGACAAGTGATAGTTTGGATGAAGCTGTCAGAAACATAACTATGGAACTTGGTAAGCTTTTTAATGCTGACAGGGCTCATTTCAGGTTTTATGATGAATCTCTGCAATCTTTTTCAGAAGTTATTGAGGAATACAGAAAAAATGAAAATATACCTTCAGTAAAAGGAAAAATGATTTACCCAAAAGAATTCGATATTTTTTTAAAAGATAAATTAACAGCACAAGATCATATTTTTATAATTAATGATATAAATGCGCCTGAGTATCCCGAATCATTCAAGCAACTATTCAAAAATCTTGATATTAACAATGAAATAGTATTACCCATTTTTTATCGAGATAAACTGGAATCTGCTTTTTTTATTACTAATATTGAATCGTCAGAGCTTTTATCAGGAAAAAATCTAAACTTTCTGATACCTGTAGCAAAACAACTCTCTATAGGTACCCATTTGTTTAAGCTAAATGAAAGGTTAAATAAAACTGTCAGCTACGAAAAAATAATTAGAGAAGCAATAATAGATGTTCGATCATATGATAATCCTGAAAAGATATTTGAGTATCTAGTAAACAGACTGGCAGATTTATATAGTGTAAATAGGGTTTCCCATTTACATCTTGACCCTTATAGAAATCTTACTGTTCTATATGAAGCATTAAGAGGCAATATTAGAGAACTTAAAGGAGAAATAATTTTTACATCTGAATCTTTTAAAGAAATTGCAGGTCATATAGAAGAATCAATCATAGTCATTAACGATATTAATCAAATCAAAAATACAGAAATAAGAGATTTCCTAGATAAATATGACATAAAGGCCTTTATGCTGTACCCTCTTGAAATATTTATTCCATTAACGGGAGTAAGAAAAATAGAGGACAGAATTTTGGTCTGTTCTAATATCCCCAGAAAATGGTCATCTCAGGACATAGAAGCTCTAAAATTAATCATTGGAACTATTATGATTATCTATGTTGATATCAGGAATAGAAAAGAAATTAGAGAAATTGAAGAGACCTTTATAGCATCGCTTGTTCATGATTTGAAAAGTCCTCTTTATGGAGAACAAAAAGCTCTTGAATTCATAATGTCAAGAAAACCAGACACCAATATTCAAAACATTACAACATATCTAGGTGATATATATAAAACTAATGAAGAACTTTTAAGGTTAATAACCAACCTTCTTACTGTTTACTCTTTAGAGCTTGGACAACATGAACTAAAAAAAGAGCCATCCAATATAAATAAAATAATTTATGATGCAGTAAGAACAATGAAGCCTCTTGCTGATGATAATGAATCAAGGATAAATATAGATATTCAGGAAAAGCTGATTGAAATTGAAATGGATCCTGATGAGATAAAAAGAGTTTTTACAAACCTGATAAGCAACGCAATCAAACATAATCCAAAAGGAATTGAAATTAATATTTCAGCTAAAAGAACCGACGATGAAATTCTTTTATCAGTGAGTGATAATGGAGTAGGAATTTCTGAGTCAGATAAGTCTAAAATGTTTCAAAGATATTCTACCGCTAAAAGGAAAATAGGATCAGGACTTGGGTTATATTTATCAAAACAAATCGTTGGACACCATGGAGGCAAAATATGGTTTGAATCTGAAGAAGGAAAAGGAACAACCTTTTGCTTTACACTACCTATAACTGAGAATATGTAAGGACATTATCATGTATAATACAGATTCAATCCCAATAAATATAATTATCGCAGAAGACGATATTTTATATAAAAATGCGGTAAAAGATTTTCTTCAGGAAGATTCTTGTTTTAAAGTTGTCGGAGAAGCAAAAGATGGTCAAACTGCTGTTTGTCTTGCTAAAGAGCTTAGCCCTGATGTAATAGTTATGGATATTGGACTTCCTGTCATATCAGGTATAGAAGCAACCAAAAAAATAAAAGAAGATACACCTTATGTTAAAGTTATAGCCATAACTTCTCATATTGATAAGGATGAAGCGATGGAATCATTAGTAGCTGGCGCTAATGCTTATGTTAATAAAGACATAAATATGAAATACCTAAAAATGATTATTGAGACAGTTAACAAAGGTGCTGTCTGGATTTCCCCTCTCATAGGAAAAACGATATTATCAGAAAGTATTAAATGCTATAAAAAAAATGAATAATTTTTTTACAAAGATTTTCTCAAAGTTTTTATAGTGTTTTAAAACCAGTGTGCACACACAGACAAAATTCACCAACATAATAAATAAAGCTCGACATTAAGTTGAGCTTTAATAAAATATATAAATTGAATTTATAATCACGCTCGAGCGCAAAAATTCTGAACTTTTCTTTTTGATTTGGTGATTTAAAACTCATTTTACAAAATTAAACTCGAATTTTTATTGGTGCGCAATGTGCACCCTACTTGGCTACACAGGTTCAGAACTTTTTTGATTTTATTGTTGGGTCAAACTTGTTTGACCCTGCTTATCGATTTAATCCGTGCTTAAATAAAAAAGAAGGGATGAGACTTACTTT
>MFRQ01000139.1:6929-10593 GCA_001784615.1 Candidatus Melainabacteria bacterium RIFOXYA2_FULL_32_9 | reverse complement strand
ATTGCTTACAATTACAAGTTGACATATTTTTCTTTTTTTAACAAAACAGCTTCTTAGAAACTGTCTGAGATTTAATTTTTTTTATCATGTGGAGGCAGTGACTAGATCATTCCAGCGAATACCAGAATTATTACGTTAAACGTGGTGATCTCAAGCTAAGGACAGCCTACAAAAATACTTATTGGGTTTTTGTAGGCTGTCCTTAGTACTTATAAAAATAGGCATAAAAAATCTGGGAAAGACCTACTATTAATTTCGGTCTTTCCCATTGCTATCTATTATAAACCATTGAAATTTTATAACTATCACACAATAGACTAATTGTTTTTATTAATATACCTATTAAGCTCTTTTTTTAATAGTTCTGCATTTGAGTATAAACTTTGATTTACGAAAACTCTATTGTCATTTTTAGGATTTACTAAATAAAGTGATGGATAACCACTTATGTTAAAATCCTTAACTAATTTCTTATTTTTAGCATCATCTGCATTTATAAGCACAAATGAGTACTTGGACTGGTATTCTTTTCTCAAATTTTCAAGAATTGGTGCAAATCTCTTACAATAACCACACCAATCAACATAAAAATTGACTACTATCGGCTTATCCATCTTAATAGCTTCATCCCAGGATATACCTGTATTATAGTCTGATGGAGTTAAATTAACTTTTGGCGGTATTGCCTGCACAATAGTGCTTGTAACAATTGCCAGACCAAACAAAATAGCTGAGGAAATGATTAAAGTAAATAAACTTTTTTTTAGCTTCATAATATTGCCCCTTTTGGTACTACAGTTATTCCTGATTCTGATACATAGAAGCCCCTTGCAATATCCTCTTCTCTATCATATCCAATTCTTATATATGGAGGAATTTCAACAAATTTATCTATTATTGCTCTTCTAATTTCCGCATGACGACCTATGTTAACATCTTCCATAAGAATTGATTCAGATACATAAGAGAAACTGTTTACCCTGACATTTGGAGAAAGAATACACTTACTAATTTGTCCCCCACTAATAATACATCCTTCAGATACAAGTGAGTTAGTAGCCATACCGACTCTCTCTGACTCTTCCCATACAAATTTAGCAGGTGGATAATTGTAATTAAAGGTTCTAATGGGCCATTCTTTACTATATAGATTAACTTCAGGCTGTACAGCTATTAAATCCATGTTGGCCTTCCAGTATGAATCTATATTCCCCACATCTCTCCAGTATCCTATCTCTGTTTCAGTCATTCCCGGAACAAAGTTTCTGCTAAAATCGTAAACGTAAACATTACCACGAGAAACCATGTTATTGATTACGTCTTTCCCAAAATCGCGGGTACTTGCAGGGTTTGTAGCATCAGCTTCCAGTTCTTTTATTATAACATCTTTATCAAAGATATAATTTCCCATGGAAGCGAGTACCATATCAGGTCTTCCTGGAATAGTTTTAGGATTTTCTTTCGGTTTTTCCTGGAATCCTATTAATCTCCAGTCTTCATCAATCACCATTACACCAAAATGATGAGCTTCTTCAACCGGCATTGGAATACCTGATACTGTTAATTCAGCACCTTTTTCTTTATGATATTCCAACATATGTCTGACATCCATTTTATAAACATGATCTCCGCCAAAAACGCAGACATATTTAGGCTCTTCATCATAAATAATATTAATATTCTGATAAATAGCGTCTGCTGTTCCTCTATACCATTCACCGCCAGTTCTCATTTGGGCAGGTACAAGGTCAATAAACTGACCTAAAAATGGAGAAACAGGCCATCCTCGTGAAACATGCTTATTCAACGAATCAGACTTAAACTGGGTAATAATTTTTATTTTGAAAAAACCTGAATTTGCAAAATTATTTAATACAAAGTCAATTATTCTATATCTTCCCCCAAATGGAACAGCTGGTTTTGCTCTGTCTCTTGTTAATGGATAAAGTCTTCTTCCTTCTCCACCAGCAAGAATCATTACTAACACATCATCATTATACATATCCTACTAATCCTCTAAACTTAGGAGGGCCATAAATGCCTCCTGTGGAACCTCTACTTTTCCTATGGACTTCATTCTTTTCTTACCTGCTTTTTGTTTTTCAAGCAGTTTTCTTTTTCTTGTTATGTCTCCACCATAACATTTATCAAGAACGTTTTTACGCATCGCTTTTACGTTAGTTCTTGCAATAATTTTACTCCCGACAGATGCTTGAATTGGAACTTCAAACATTTGTTTTGGAATTAGTTCTTTTAATTTACTGGCTAATTTTTGACCTATATAAAATGAGTTATCATTATGAACAATTGAGCTTAAAGCATCAACAACCTCACCGGCTAAAAGTATATCTAATTTAACTAAATCAGACTCCTTATATTCTGAGAACTCATAATCCATGCTTGCATAGCCTTTGGATCTGGATTTTAACTGATCATAAAAATCCGTAATCAATTCACTAAGAGGAATTTCATATTCTAAATTAACTCTAATAGAATCAATATAATTCATATTAATGAAAATCCCTCTTTTAGTCTGGGCTAAATCCATTAATGAGCCTACATAATCATTAGGTGTAATAACATTTACCTTAACATAAGGCTCTTCAATTTTTTCTCTATATTGAGGAGAAGGTAAATTAGCCGGGTTATCAATGCATATAACTTCTCCACCTATTTTAGTAATTCTATATATTACGCTTGGAGCTGTTGTAATTAGATCAATATTATATTCTCTTTCAAGTCTTTCTTGAGCAATTTCCATATGTAATAAACCAAGAAAACCGCATCTAAAACCAAATCCTAATGCAGATGAAGTCTCAGGCTCAAATGTAATGCTTGAGTCACTTAGTCTCAATTTATCAAGAGCGTCTTTTAAATCATGATATTGGTCATTTTCCACCGGGTACATGCCGCAAAATACCATTGGAACTGCTTTTTTATAACCTGGCAAAGGTTCTTTTGAAGGATTATCCACCAGTGTTACAGTATCACCTACAAATTGTGACACTTCTTTTATGGAAGCTGCAAAATATCCAACTTCTCCTGTTTTTAACCTATCAGCAGGAGCCCTGAATGGTCTCATATAACCAAGCTCTATTACTTCAAACTCTTTCTTTGTAGCCATAAATCTTACTTTATCGCCATTTTTGACACTTCCATCAATAACTTTAAAATATACTATAGTTCCAAGATAAGGATCATAACAACTGTCAAATACTAAAGCTCTAAGAGGCTTAGAAGAAGTATCTTCTGGGGCTGGAATATATGTAATGATAGATTCAAGGACTTCCTCTATTCCTATACCGGCTTTTGCACTAACCAAAACTGCATTTGAAGCATCTATTCCAAGAATATCTTCAATTTCATGCTTTACTCTTTCTGGATCGGCACTGGGTAAATCAATTTTATTAATAACGGGGATTATCTCAAGGTCTTGTTCTATAGCAAGATACACATTGGCAAGAGTTTGTGCTTCCACTCCCTGAGTGGCGTCAATTACCAACAGTGCCCCTTCACAGGCTGCCAAGCTTCTTGACACTTCATAGCTAAAATCAACGTGTCCTGGTGTATCTATTAAATTCAGAACATATTCCTGACCATCATTGGCTTTATAATTCATTCTTGCTGCTTGCAATTTAATGGTAATACCACGTTCCCTCTCGAT
>MFRQ01000139.1:0-6915 GCA_001784615.1 Candidatus Melainabacteria bacterium RIFOXYA2_FULL_32_9 | reverse complement strand
GAAGTTGATCCATCATTTCTCTCTCAGAAATGGTATTGGTTTTTTCAAGCAAACGATCAGCAAGAGTTGACTTACCGTGATCTATATGTGCTATTATGCAAAAATTCCGTATATTATTAATCATATTGATCTTATTCTAAACTTTTACTACTTTTAAATGCCGCTTTTTTATCCATAATACAAATATTCACTTATCCCAGATCGGAACCTCTAAAAATGAGTAGTGCTACAGCGTAGACTGATAGCTTTAAATTAAGTCTGTCTGTTTAAAAGACATAAGGCGTTAACCTAGGTTAGGTAATGGATATTACCTAAAAATTAATTTGATATGCCTACTTTTAGTATAGCTAACAATAAATTATTTGACTATATTTAACCATAAAAAAACTTGCAAGTTACTTATTTTAATTTATGAAAATTTCTTATTAAACCTATTTTTTCTTTATTTATCTATTCTTATTTAATGAGCAAATCGTTCTTATGCACAGATTTCCTGCTTTGAGGCTACTTTTTAGGATTCTAATTTAATATTAGTAATTTACAAAGTTGTCAAAATTTATTAGATTAAAACTAAAACCTATTTACTTAGGATATTTATGTAATATAATTCGTTATAGTTAACCTCTAATTAGAGAAAATAAGAGAAATAAGCTAAAATATAATCAGTTCCCTACATATATTCCCGATCGTCAAATATATACCCGTCAAAAACAGAATTTTGTACTAGAGATTACACATAGGAGACAATACATTGGCAAATATTAAATCAGCTAAAAAGCGAGCAGAAATTGCTGAACGTAACAGACAACGCAATGTTGCTATTAAATCTTCTGTTAAAACAGCTATAAGAAAAGTATTGGAAACTGTAAAAGAAAATAATACAGAAAAACTTGTAGCTGCGTTAAATAAAGCTTACAGCGTTATTGATAAAGCTGTAATAAAAGGTGTCTTACATAGAAACACCGGGGCAAGAAAGAAGTCCCGTCTTACTAGACACGTAAATAAGCAAGAAGTTCCTGCAACAGAATAAGAAATTTTATAAATTTACTTTTTAAAAAATCCGATGTTATTGCAGCGGATTTTTTAATAGCAAACTTTAAGATTATTTTTTATTGTTCTTAACTCAATTTGCTGGTTAGATAAACTTTTGCTTTTAGATTACCACGCAAGTATGACTATTTCTTAAAGCCACGAGTCAGGGCTCGTAATGACATACATCATTATTCAACTAGCAACTTGAGTTGTATTTTAAGTATTTCTCAACAACTTCAAAATATTCTTTAAATGACGCTTAGAGATTGCTTCACAAGATAAATTTTAAAAATATCCCTGCTGAAAGGTTCGCAATTGTGAGGTGACACAGTCACTTTTTTAAGTCATCAACCCTTCCAATAATACCCAATGTCATCACGAGGTTTCTAAAAGATCCCGTGGGAATCTTTCCAAATAAGGAACAAACAAAAAATTATTGCGTATTTTAAAACGCAAATCTGTCATTGCGAGCGAAGCGAAGCAATCCATTAAATAATGCTATAATTTGGATTGCCACGTCGGGCTTTCAGCCCTCCTCGCAATGACAATATCACTTTATGCGTAGGTATTTTTTGTTACCTCCTTAGTAATATAAGCAATAAGCCACCTTGGAAAGATTCCCACGGGATCGAAGATCCCTCGGAATGACAGTTTTACCCTTATTAATCACTTATTTACCATCACCATTTAACTTATCATTAAGTCCAATTAAAATTTATACTGAGTTTGAACGCCTATTCTTTGGCTATCTTGTCCAGATTTATTATCAATATGTACTAAATTAAGCTGCATCTTTAAATTTTGCCCACTTAAATAGTAATTACTACCTAAAGTATACTCATAGATGTCATCTTTAGCTATTTTAGAATTTGGATCAAACTGATCAAGTCTTGCAACTAATTGTATTTTTTTTGTCAAATCATAAGTATTATGAACATACCAGCCATCAGCTTTCCTGCTTGCTAAATTATACCCGCTCGCAGAAGCAAGCTCTCCTCTAATTGCATATTTCTTGTATTTATAACCGGCATAAGCACTTAAAACATCAAAATCATACGTGGTTTTCCTGCCTGTATTATAACCACCACCAAGCTCGAGTTTTCCTAATTGGGGAAGTTTATATAATGGTTTAACTACTGCCCAGGTAGCAACACTTAAATTATTATCCCCATCATTTGTATTTTGACCATCACCATTATAAAAACCAGCACTATAATCTATAAAACTCCAATTACCTGCTGCTTTTACACCAAGATCACGAATATCACTAAAATTTCTAGCTATTTGAGCTCGTTCAATGGTATCTAAAGATGATGAAGAAACTGTTCCTTCTATACCAATTGGGACTCTTGTTTGTCCAAGATAAATATTATGATGAGGAAGAATATCAGTTACAACATAAGCATCACCCAAAAGCCCTTTAGATGAACTGGTAAATGTTCTTTCCGGCTTTAAACCAATTACGTAATTAATATGAGGATGCAGTTTTCCTGACAAGGCAAATTCTGCAAGTGGAATTCTAAAATTAGACGGATAAACTGTACTTCCCTTTCTGGTTACTCCAGAATATCTAGCCTGGAATGCCCCATTTATCTTAAAGTTTTCTCCGAAGCTATGCTGCCATGCTTGTTTATCAGTTTCTTCTAATTTAGCCACACTACCTTTTAAGGTATCAACTGACTCTTCAAGAGTGGCTACTCTTCCTGCAAGAGTTTGAATTTCTCCGCTTAATTCCTGTCTTAGAATATCAAGCTGGGTCTTCTCCGCCTCACTCAACTCTACCCTGTCTTGCTCAATTCTTCCTGTAAGATTTACAAGAATAACTGCTGCTTCATTACGTGTTAATGGCTTATTGCCGTCAAACTGTTCTCCTGGTTTACCGACTAACAAGCCATATTTTTTAGTAATGTTTTCTAGTGATTTATATGCCCAATGGTTATTATTAAAGCTTTTACCTGCACTTACTTGGGTATTACTGTATTTTAAATCCTGCAACTCTTGCAAAGTTATAGTTTTTGCATATCCCGGCAAAGATACCATTGTTAACATCAAGCTGACTGTTAACAATTTCCTTTTAGCATTAACCTTTCTCATATTTTTCTCCTCAATGAAATTGTTCTATCAACATTTTTCTCTAATTTTACTATGCCTAATAATTTCTCCCTCAATCATATAGATTATATCTTCAGCAATATTAGTTGTATGATCTGCTATACGTTCTAAACAACCACTTACAGACAAAAAATCAAGCAATACGCTTATATGTTCAGGATGAGCACTTAGCTGATTCTTAACTACCATGTAGGTATTGCGGTGTAATTCGTCAACTTCATCATCAGCAATACAAACTTCTTTAGCAAGCTCTGAATTCATATGGACCAATGCATCCAAGCTTTTCTTAAGCATCAATTTTACCTTTTCTGCCATACTGGAAAAATCTATAGGAACTTCCTGCACATTATGTCTGGAGATATTAACTGTCCTTTCAGCTATCTTAACAGCCATATCACCAATACGCTCAAGGTCATTATTTAGTTTAAGGGCTGCAATGATATAGCGAAGGTCCACTGCAACCGGCTGATGTAAGGCAAGTATTTTTAAACACTCTTCTTCTACTTCTATTTCTATTAAGTCAACTTCTTGATCTTTATTAATAATCTTTGCAGCTAGGTCAGCATCCCTTTCCATAAAAGACTTAACAGACAAGTAAACACTTTCCTCTACAACTGTACTTAATGTAAGAATTTTCTGCCTTAAATTATTTATTTCTCTTTGCAAATGTCTTGGCATTGGACTTACCTCCTTTTTAATCTTTGTCTGATTAAATTAAACTATTAAGCGGCTTTGCCGCCTCCTTATCCAAATCTTCCGGTAATGTAATCTTCTGTTTGTTTTATTTTCGGTTTGGTAAAAATCCGCTTAGTATCTCCAAATTCAACCAAATTTCCTTCATAAAAGAAAGCTGTAAAATCAGAAACACGAGCAGCCTGTTGCATATTATGAGTAACGATTATAATTGTATAATCACCTCGTAATTCACCGATTAAATCTTCAATACGTGCTGTGGCTTTTGGATCAAGGGCTGACGCTGGTTCATCCATAAGCAATATTTCAGGATCAACAGCTAACGCACGAGCTATACACAAACGCTGCTGCTGCCCGCCTGATAAATCGATAGCACTTTTATTCAGTCTATCCTTAACTTCATCCCATAAACCAGCACGTATAAGACTCTTTTCAACTGTTTCATTAAGTTGATCACGATTCTTAATTCCATAAATCCTGGGACCATAGGCAATATTATCAAAAATTGACTTAGGGAAAGGATTGGATTTTTGAAATACCATACCAACTTTTTTTCTTAAAGCCACCACATCAGTCTCAGATCCATAAATATCCTGTCCATCAATTAATACTTTTCCTTCTATATATGTGTTGTCAATAATGTCGTTCATTCTATTTAATGTACGTAAGAATGTTGACTTTCCACAGCCAGATGGGCCGATAAAAGCTGTTACAAGACCTTGAGGGATATCCATAGAAATATCAAATAAGGCCTGAGCTGCACCATAATAAAAATTGAGGTTGCTAACACTGACTTTATTAACTGAATTAAGATCTAAAACACTATTTGCTTTGTTGAAATCTGTATTTACAATTACACTATCTACCATTTGTACTTCCTTCTAAAGTGAATACGTAAAAATATCGCTACCAAATTTACACTCAAAATTAAAGTTACAAGAACAAGAGCAGTTCCATACTGCAACGGCCTTACCAGCTCCATATCAGGATGTTGAGTTGCTAACACATATAAGTGATAAGGTAACGCCATTACCTGATCAAAAATTGATCTTGGCAACTCAGGCAAAAAGAAAGCTGCAGCCGTAAATAAAATTGGAGCTGTCTCTCCAGCTGCACGACTAATTCCTAGTATAGAGCCCGTTAACATCCCTGGAATAGAATATGGCAAAACATTTTTATAAATTGTTTGCCATTTAGTAGCACCTAATGCGAGACTGCCTTCTCTTAAATGCTTTGGAACAGCTCTTAAAGCTTCCTCGCTCGCCACAATAATTATAGGTAATGTCATACATGCCAGAGTTAAACTTCCTGCAAGTATTGACGCTCCAAATTTCAGAAATATAACAAATAACCCTAAACCAAAAAGCCCAAAAACAATAGAAGGTACCCCTGCCAGGGTAACTATTGCAAGCCTTATAATTTTTGTAAATTTGCCTTGCTTCGCATATTCAGTAAGATAAATTGCAGTAGCCATGCCAAGTGGCAAAGTTACTACAATGGTACCTAATACCAGATAAAACGTACCGACTATTGCTGGAAATATTCCACCTTCAGCTCCACCACTCCTGGGGGCAGTTGTTAAGAATTCCCAGTTAATTGCAGGTAATCCGTTATAAAGAATATCAAAGACAATATAGGCTACTATAAGAACAATAAAGTACGATATTCCGCACATTAACCAGAAAATAAATCTATCTTTTACTTTGGATGTCATTATACTCTCCGATACTCTTTAAGAACTTTTTGCGCAACGACATTTAGAATAAATGTTAACAATAATAAAATAGTTCCTACAAGGAAAAGGGCTTTATAGTGATCACTACCAAACGCTACTTCTCCCATTTCAGCAGCAATAGTAGCTGTCATTGTTCTCACTGATTCAAATGGATATAAAGTCATTATTGCAGCATTACCAGTAACCATCATTACAGCCATGGTTTCACCTATAACACGACCAATTCCTAGCATTATTGCTGCAACTATACCTGGTAATGCATCAGGGAACGTGACTTTCCAGATGGTTTGCATTTTAGTAGCACCTAAAGCCATGGATGCCTGTTTATAAGAAGCTGGTACACTTCTTATAGCATCATCAGATATTGAGATAATGGTTGGAATTGCCATTAATGCCAATAATACGGCGCCAGTTAAAGCATTTAAACCCGTACCAAGGTGAAATACGTTTTTTACTATCGGAGCAAGCACTACCAAACCAAAAAAACCAATTACTACTGATGGTATACCTGCTAAAAGCTCAATAAATGGCTTTAAAATTTCTTTTTCAATAGGCCTTGCCAGTTCTGCAATATAAACGGCACCAATAACTCCAAATGGAATAGCAATTATTATCGCCATAGATGTTACCAGCAATGAACCTGTTAGAAGAGGTAACATGCCGAAATGCTCTTCAATAAATGATACTGGCACCCATCTGGAACTAAAGATATCAACGAAAGAAGTTTTTAACAGGAAAGGAGCTGATTCTTTTATAAGAAAGAAGAATATAAGCAAGACTATGATAATGCTAGTCAGAGAAGCTCCTGATAGTATTGTTTTTACTATATTTTCCTTTAATTCATGTTTTGTCATTTATCACTCCGTGACACACTTAAATATGAGAATAATTAATTATTTCTGTACACCAAGCACAGTATAGAGATCTATACTGTGCTCAGATTATTATTTATTACTTAATTGGAATATATTCTGCCTGTTTGACTATTTGCTGACCTTTTGAGCTTAATGTGAAGTTAATAAAGTCCTTAACCATTGGTGATGCTGGAGATTTAGTATAGAAGTAAAGTGCTCTTGCAATTGGATAAGAACCAGATTTAATTGTTTTTTCTGAAGGTAATATCGCTACTGAAGTATTTGTCTTTTTAACAGGCACTGTTTTTACTGAACCTTTAGCACCAACTGCATACCCAAGACCAGCATATCCAATAGCACCTGAATCTGATGAAACAGATTGCATTATTGATGATGTAGAAGACATTAATCTAGCTCTCGGGGAATAATCTTGTTTATCAAGAACGTGCTCTTGAAAGAAAACATAAGTACCTGAGCTTGATTCTCTTG
>MFRQ01000138.1 GCA_001784615.1 Candidatus Melainabacteria bacterium RIFOXYA2_FULL_32_9 | reverse complement strand
AGTACAGATGTATTTATAACACGTATCCTCTTTCACCATGCTGACTAAGATCAAGACCGGTGGTTTCTTCTTCAGTTGTAACTCTTAGTCCCATTATTACATCAAGAGCTTTTAAGATAATGAAAGTAACAATGAATGCATAAGTTGCAGCTGCAACAATGCTTATCAACTGCTTTACAAGGAGATCGGGATTACCATAAAATAAACCATCAGCTCCAAAAGAATTAATAGCAGTAGTTGCAAATAAACCTGTGGCTATAGCTCCCCAGATGCCACCAACACCATGAACACCAACAGCATCAAGTGAATCATCATAGCCAAGCTTGGTTTTAAGATTAACAGCTGCATAACATATCATTCCTGCAAAAAGTCCAATTATAATTGCTGGTAATGGAGCAACAAAGCCTGAAGCTGGGGTTATTGCAACTAAACCAGCAACAGCACCTGATGCAGCACCAAGAGCTGTTGGTTTACCTCTATGTATCCATTCAATAAACAGCCAAGATAGTGTTGCAGCCGCAGTAGCAATATGTGTAACAACAAACGCTGATGTCGCAAGAGAGCCAGCAGCTAAAGAGCTTCCGGCATTAAAACCGAACCAACCAAACCATAATAAAGCAGCACCAAGAAGAGTCATTGTTAAATTATGAGGAGGCATTGGTTCAGTATTATAACCTTTTCTTTTTCCAACTATAATTGCAGCAGCTAATGCTGAAACACCAGAACTTATATGTACTACTAAGCCACCAGCAAAATCAAGAGCACCAAGTTCTCTTATCCAGCCACCAATTCCCCATACCCAATGAGCAATTGGACAATAAACAATGGTAAGCCAGATAGCAACAAAAATTAAATAAGTGCTAAATTTAAATCTTTCAGCAAAAGCACCTGTTATAAGAGCTGGAGTAATAATAGCAAACATCATTTGAAATATCATAAATGCTTGATGAGGAATTGTAGCAGCATAATCAGGATTCGGAGTAAGTCCTACATCTGTTAATCCAGCCCATTTTAGACTTCCTATAAGATGCCCTATATCTGGACCAAAAGCTAAACTATATCCATAAAGAACCCAGAGTATTGTGACAAGACCAAGGGCTATGAAACTTTGCATTATTGTTCCAAGAGCGTTTTTACGTCTTACCATTCCACTGTAAAAAAGAGCTAATCCTGGAGTCATCAACATAACAAGTGCTGTAGATATTAACATCCAAGCGGTATCACCGGGATCCACACTTGGGGGTGTAAGTTCAGCCGAAGATTGTTCTTGTGGATTTGGAGGTGTAACAATTGCAGGAGTTGTAGTTGCTTGCGTTGCATTTTCTGCAAATGCTTCATTTCCTAAAAACGTTAAACCTGTAATAAGTAATATTCCGACTAATAAGGCTATTAAATAAGCCTTTTTGTTTTTTATTGATATTTTGAGTACATTATCAAAAAAACTTTCGATCATTTTTTCCTCCTTATGATTTTTATAGAATTTTTGCAAAATTGAGATATTTTTGAATAAAAAAGATTAAAATTGTACTAAATCCACTCAAAAAGGATTGTAAAATTCTCAATTTTAAGATATAAACAATAAAATGATAATTTTTTGGGCTACAAGATAATATTTCTTGTAGTTTTTTTTAGAACATAATTTGAGTTAGAGCTTCTAATCTTTGGCTGTTTCTACCTTCTTGATTTGCTACTTGCACTAGACCCATCATTAGAGATAAATTGTCACGTAACAGGTAGTTTCCACCAACTGTGTATTCTCTGTTAAGATTTTTCTTAACCTTGGTATTTGGATCAAATTGGTCAAATCTTGCCAATAATTGCAACTTGTTAGTTAAGTAGTAAGAAGAATGGAGATAAAAACTATCTGCTTTTTGTTTGGAATCCAAATAACCATTAGCAGTTAAGTATTCACCCCATAGTGCAAACTTTTTAAGTTTATATCCACTGTAAAAACTTAAAATGTCTTTGTTGTAACTGCCGTTATTACCTGTATAACATCCACCACCTAATTCCAATTTACCAAGCTGTGGATATTTATAAAGAGGTTTTACTGTAGCCCAGCTTGCTAATGCTAAGTGACTGTTTGAATCAGCTGTGTTTTGACCATTACCGTTATAAGCTCCAAGTGAATAAGAAAAGAAGTCCCAATTACCTTCAGCTTTTACACCAAGATCGGGCATATCAGTTAATTTTCTAGACATTTGAGCTTTATCTATTGTTTCTATGGCCATTGGGTTTTGTGGTCCTTCATAGCCGATTGGAACCATGTTTTGTCCAAGATAGACGGTATGATGTGGAATTACATCTAATGTAGCATAAGCTTCTCTTAAAACACCCTTTTCCGAACCGTCAAAAGCTCTTGTAGGAACTAAAGCAGCTACATATCCAACTTTAGGGTTCATTTTTCCGCTAAAGCGAATTTCTGAATATGGTAAAGCAAAATTGGATGGATATTGATCATCACCTTTTTTAAAGTTTCCTGTAAATTGAGCCTGGAGACCTCCATTAATTTTGAATTTTTCACCATAATCAAACTTCCAATCTTTTTTGTTTTCTTCCTCAAGATTGGATACACTGCCTTTTAGGGAATCAACTGATGTTTCTAATGATGCAACTTTACTTGTCAACTCTCCTAATTCACCTTTTAATTCCTGTTTTAAGATTTCGAGCCTTGTTTTCTCTGATTCACTGAGTTGTACTTGATCTTTTTCTATCTTGCCAATAAGGTTAACAAAAATAAAAGCTGCCTCATTACGAGTTAAAGTTCCTGATCCGTTGAATTTTTCAGTAGGCTTACCCATTAATAGACCATATTTCTTTGAAATATCTTCTAATGTTTTGTAAGCCCAATGATCACTTGGAATTGACTTATCAGAAGTTGCTTTGCTTGAGCTTTTTGAAGGCAAATCCTGAATTTCCTGCACTGTTGTGCTCTTAGCTAAAACGCTTGGTGTGGATGAAACAAGTAAAGCAAGAGCAATGATAAAGATTTTGTTTTTCAACTTTTTCTCCTTTCGTTCTTAATTCCGCTCACTCTAATTTGCAAATATAAAAAAAAAGAAAAGACCCACTACCTTTATAGGTTTGTGGGTCTTCTTTATTTTTATTATATTTCAAACAATATAAATCAACCCATAGACCTGCTCTGGTTCTTCTGGTTTTGGGTATTGTCTATTTGTTGATTCATAAAGTTGTTAACTAACAGATTCATTGTAAATCCTTCTCTCTGTTTGATATTTTATTTTTCAATTGTAAGTACTATATATAATAATTTTGCTTTTGTTAAGTGTAATCATTACATTTATTACGAAACCTTTACAATTGTTGAACAAAATAACAAAGCCGAATTGCTTATTATTGCTAAAAAAAATGATTTTCTTAAAATTTTTTGAGAAAAAAATGAAAAAATTTCAAAAAAATACTTCAAATTTTTTCATTTTTGAAGTAAAAAACTGCAATTTTTATTGATTTTTTATTTTTTTATTTTTTTATTTTTTAGATTTTTTCTAAAACAGTTAAAGTTGGATCAAGAAGTCTTCTTCCAATGTTTTCAAACTGAATACTACAAAGTTTTTTGTTTCCGTAGCCTATGACTTTCTTTATAACGCCTAGGCCATACTTATTGTGTTTAACTGCATCTCCTTCATTGAAAATTATTTGTTCTTCTTCAATACTCTCAGGGCTAACTGTAGAATAAATAGGTATATCTGCTGAAGGAGTTTCATTATAATCATTATTTGTATTTGAAAACTCTTCTGTTAAAGCTTCTTCTATATTAGACACTTCGTTTACTGATACAAGATAAGAATTTTCACTATTATCATCTTCAACATAATCAGGCATTTCAATATATTCTTCCTGGAAAAGATCTTCATTGTTATCATTAACATGACTTTGGGTTTTTTGAAACTCTTCAAGGTCTTCTTCTGTATAATCAAAATCCAGACTGCCATCTATATAACTATATTCTTCATCTATTTTTGTATTTTCTTCTTGCAATAAATCATCTGCAAATTGGTAATCTTTATTTTCATCTGTTTCATTGTAAATAATATCAAGGAAATAATCCTCGTTAGCTTCCTGATCAATATGTATTTCTTCTTTTTGAGGGTTTTTTATTTCTTCAAAATTATCTTCTTTATTATGAATTTCAACCTTATTTATTTTATCTTTTTGTTTTGGATTTTCTATTATTTCAAGTTCAGGAGCTTCTATAAAAGAATTTTCAAAAATCCTCTTATTCTCTTTATATTCAAATTCAGAGGAAATATTATCAATTCTTACTATTAAAGGAATTGATTGGGTTATATCTCCATAAAGTAAAGCTTCTTTGCTATTTAATTTGTTTAGAAAAACTTCAAAATTCGATAATTTATTTGAATTAATTTCTGGAGAATACATAATCATATTTTTAGCTACAGAAAGGACATTATTGAAATATTTTGACTTATAATCAACAGAAACAATAGGTTTTATACCACTTCTATAGCCTTGAATGTAGAGTTTAGTAATTAAATCCGAATCAATATTTGTTTCATTTGCATTAAATATAACAAAAAAGCGCTGATTATAATCTTCAATATTGAGATCTATAATGTAATCAACAAAATTCTTATGCCAACTAGAAGAAATTCTAGAGAAATCAACTATAATGAAATCTGTGTTTTTGATACACATCTTGAAAGATTCTGTTTCAAATTTATTATTGGCAAAAATATTTTGTTTCTCAATCTTTGTAAGCTTATTTCTAAGTAAAATCAGCTCTGTAGTTCTATTTTCTTCATATTCATCATTTACAACTTTTTTAAAATGCGTGAAAGGAATAAATCCTAGTTTGCTTTCTTCTATATATTCCTGAAGACTCATAAAAATATCTTCGATAATTGCTCTGGTTTCAGCAGAAACATTGACCAGACTTTTATCATATATACTTTCTACACCTTTTGAGTTAAGAGGGAGTTTGAAATTTCTTCCTGCTTCCAGTCTGTTTGCTGTTGTTATATGAGAATATTCTCCGGTAAAGTCAAAGAGAACAACCTTTGCTTGATTATTAACCAATTCTTGAGCTAATAAATATGAAGTATTAACCCTTTGATATTGTTTATCACTGAGAATTACTGTAGGATTTTCAAAATTTGCTGCTTCTATATCAAGTTTAGCATTATCATATAGAGATAAATATCCTAAAGTAACAGGGTTTTTTTGTTTTAAACCACTTATATAAGATATTAATTCTTTATTTGAAACCTTTTCAACTTTAAACTCTTTTGAAGGAATGTTTCCTTCCCATTCGTACCATTTATTAGACTGTTTTAAAGTAAGTAAGATTTTGACATTTGCAATATTATTTGAGGCTGTTTTTTTAGAATTTTCTATACCAAAAACTTGAGCTATGACACCATTATTCTCTTCATTGATAATTTTGATTAGATTACCAAGTAAAAGCTCCTCTTTTTGTGTATTAAAGAGGATTTTTATAATGTCATTATTAATTGCTCCGATTAACATATTTATTCCCTGAACTAATCTGCTGTTTGCTTTTATAAATAGTAAGATTTCATTAAATTATTACATGAAAAAATCTTTATCATCAACGAGGTTACTAAATAATGTAGTAATGTAATCTTCAACACTACCAAATGATATATCCCATCTGACTTCTCTTGAATCTGGTTCTATGAAAAAGAAAATAGGGCTGAGATGTTTTGTTACTCCTTTCCATATATAAATAGGGACGATATGTATTCCTGCAATTCCGTCTGAAACATCGGGCTTACTTCTTTGAAAATATATTCTATGATGCTGTCCTTCGATAACAAAACGGTTTTTACCTTCTTGTTGGTATGAAATAATTTTACATCCAAGTTTATCATTGATTTCACTTGCTAAATCACAAAAAATGCCTGCAAAATCATTGGAAAATACTTTATCAGCAAGAGGATTTATAATTTCCATTTTGTATTTTTCAACTTTTTCATCAACTAGTAGTTTTTTTCTATATTTTTCTACTAATTGCTCCACTCTGGACATTTTTATTTCCTTTATTTTTATATTCACAATTATACTATAGGCTCCCTTTTTCAGAAAAATTTTTCTTCAAGCTTTATAAATGTTTTGAAAACATAATCTTTTTTATATAATTTGTTTAAAAGAAAGTAGGACATTAATGATAGCAAATGTGTTTACCGGTTCTGTTATTGGTATTGATGGCTATAAAATTACTGTAGAAGTCGATACAAATCAATCTCTTCCCGGTTTAACCATTGTTGGACTTCCTGATACTGCTGTTTCAGAAGCCAAAGAAAGAATTAGATCAGCAATAAAAAATTCCGGATATTCTTTTCCTACAAAGAAAATCGTCATAAACCTCGCTCCTGCCGATATAAAAAAAGAAGGATCAGGCTTTGATTTGCCTATGGCTATTGGCGTTTTAGCATCTAATGGTGATATTGATCCTGAAAATTTGAAAGATATAGGCTTTATTGGTGAATTATCTTTAGATGGAAGTATCAGAGGTGTTAACGGGGTATTACCTACGGTTTCTTGCCTAAAAAAAGAAGGTATTAGAAAAGTTATAGTTCCTAAAGAAAACTCTGTCGAAGCTGCTCTTATTGATGGAATAGAGGTTTATCCGGCTGAATGTTTAGGCGATGTAATAAATTATTTAAATCCTGATGTTATTTCAGAGTTTAAACTGGAAGCTTTTAAGATAAATATTAGAGAATATTTAAGAGAAAATTCTCAAGAACAGGTTTTTGTAGATTTTCAGGATATAAAAGGACAGGAAAAAGCCAAGAGAGCATTAGAGTTAGCTGCGGCCGGTGGCCATAATATCCTTATGGTAGGAACTCCTGGGGCTGGAAAAACACTTCTTGCTAAAGGTTTTTCGGGTATATTACCTCCTCTTGAGATTAGTGAAGCTATTGAACTATCAAAAGTTTACAGTGTAGCCGGTTTGTTAGATAAAAATACTCCTCTGGTAACTGTTAGACCTTTTAGATCACCTCACCATTCTGCTTCATCAGTTGGAATAATAGGTGGGGGAACAAATCCAAAACCAGGTGAAATAAGTCTTGCACATAGGGGTGTTTTGTTTCTCGATGAAGTAGTTGAATTTCCAAGAAATGTCTTGGAAGTTTTAAGGCAACCTCTTGAAGATGGTAATGTAGTAATTTCAAGAGCACAAATTAGTGTTAAGTATCCGGCTGATTTTATCTTGCTGGCAGCAATGAATCCTTGTCCTTGTGGATATTATGGAGATACTACAAAACAGTGTTCCTGCAATGATTTTCAGGCAAAGCGTTATTGGTCAAGATTATCCGGCCCATTACTTGATAGAATAGATATTCAAATTGACGTTCCAAGACTTAAAGAAGAAGAATTACTGAATCATTCTCCATCAGGAGAAATTTCAAAAACCGTAAGAGAACGAGTAATTAAAGCAACCGAAATTCAGGTTAGTAGATTTAAAGATGAGAATATGGTTTCGAACTCACAAATGACTCCAAAATTAATTAAGAAGTACTGCAAACTAAACACAGACTCTGAAAATATGCTAAGAAACGCTATTTCAAGACTAAACCTTTCCGCAAGAGCTTATGATAGAATACTTAAGTTATCAAGAACTATCTCTGATCTTCAGGGGGAAAAAGATATAGAAGCTTATCATATTGCAGAAGCCATTCAATATAGAACTTTAGACAGAGTTTTTGGTTGATTAGTAATATAAATATGAGGGTACTTCGCACTGTCATTGCGAGCCATGTATCGTGACTTAAAGAAATAATCGTATTTGCGTGGCAATCTATACAATATACTATTTAAACCTTAAAATCACATTAAAGTTGTACGTTGGTAAGATCCTCACGTCACTTCGCTCCTCAGGATGACAGTGCGTGTTACTAGGAATGATTGTTGACTTGAACAAGTGACTGTGTCATCTCGCAATGGTAATGCGTATTATTGGAAAGATTGATGACCAACGGAAGTACGAAGTACCTTGCAATGATATCCAAGATTATTTAAGTAGTAACTTGAGTTATTAATCTATATAAAATCTTTAATTAAATGCTTTTTTATTTTCAATTTTTTCTTTAATTTCTGGGATTTTAATCTCGATAAAATCTTTTGCTAATTTCATAAAATTATTTGCTTCTTTATAACTTACTTGTATTTTAGTTTGTCCATCTCTTGAGCAATAGTATGGTTCACCTTCATGAACTACTTTATTCCTTGTTTTGAAAAGGGTTTCAATCTTATCAAGATCAATCTTTAATCCATAAATAAATGGATATTTATTTATTAATACGGTTAAATATTTAATTACTGTTGGTTTTTCTCTTGTTTTTGGATTTTTTCTCATATCATCAATAATTCTTGCAACTTTATTCCTGTCAAAATACTTATTAACAAGATTTTTAACAGGAATTTCTATAGCCATCGCAGCAAGAAGTATAGCAACATCAAAGTTTCCACTTTCCATTTCATAAAAAGCTAAACCAATTACTTCTTTTTCTTTTAATATTTCATGTTCGCCTGATTGAAATTGTTTGCGAATTTTTTCCAGAGATTCATCTAAATTACTAAAACGCTCTGCATTATTAGAAAATTTTATATTAAAGCCGAATGGTTCAAAGATTAATTCACTATTTTTGTAATAACTAACAGAATCAAGGTATTCAAAGAGCTTATTTTTTGTAGTAATTCCGCCGGTATCTGAACCTTCAAACTTGGGGAGTTGCCATTCCCATAGAAAAAGTTCTTGTTTTAGCATAGAAAGATATGTATTTAAGTGATTTGCAACATTATCACTTATGTTTTTCTTGAATCTATCATTAAATTCAAGCTCTATTTCTTCTTTTGTATTGATTATTACGGATATTTCCTGAATAAAATCATAATTATATTCGAGATAAATATTTTCTCCTGTTTTTTCATATTCCTCTTTTAATTTATCAATATATTCTCTTCTATCATCAAAATTTCCATCGAGTTTCATTATATTTATTTTAGGAAAGTGAATAATATATTTTACTTCAAGGTTGTTATAAGTATATTCTGTATAGACAATCGGCTCTTTTTCCTCAAATAATAACTTTGAAGTAAAAGGGAATTCAAGATCTTTAAATAAAAACCTATAATTAATGGAATATTTGTTCATTATCCAACCTTAAAGAAATCTTCACTCTTTTTTATATTATAGAGATATTAGTTTCTTCAGGCAAATTTGTTGAAGATTAATATATTTTTCAAGTTAATTATGTTTATTAAATTGTTTAACTCTCGAAAACACTTCTATATCTAATTCTTCCATAATATTTGATAAGAAATAAGCAGTGCTGGCAACCATAGCAGCATTGTCTGTACAGAATTTCATAGCCGGTGCATTAACTCTGAAACCTTCCTGTTCCTGTTTAAATAATTTTCTTCTGATTTCAGAATTGGCTGCAACCCCACCTGCAAGAGCTATTTGATTTATATTACTGTCTTTTGCTGCTTGAAGAGTTTTTTTCAGCAAAATTGAACTGACTGTTTCTTGAAAACTTGCTGCAATATCGGCTTTTGGAATTTCCTGGTCTTTAAAACTTTGAATTAATCTTAATACTGCGGTTTTAAGTCCACTAAAACTAAAATCATATTTATTAACCTTGGCTTCAGTAAATTTAAACCTGTTTTTATCTCCTTCTTTTGCCAATTTATCAAGCATAGGACCACCAGGATAAGGTAAACCTAGAAGTCTTGCAACTTTATCATAAGCTTCACCTACAGCGTCATCAAGAGTTTCTCCAAGTAATTCCTGATTGGAATAAGAATTTACTCTGATAAGTTGTGTATGTCCACCACTAATTAGTAGACAAATAAAAGGTGGTTCAAAGTCACTTTCAAGATAATTTGCACAAACGTGGGCATTGAGGTGATTTATTCCTATAAAAGGCTTATCATATATAAGACTTAAGGTTTTAGCAGCATTTAATCCTACTAAAAGAGCTCCAACCAAACCTGGGCCAACTGTTGCTGAAAATGCTCTTACTTCTTCTATCTTTATATTAGCTTTTTCAATAGCTTCTTCTATAACAATATTTATTGTTTCAAGATGTTCCCTTGCTGCAACTTCAGGAACAACACCTCCATATTTTCTATGAGTTTCAATTTGAGAAGCTACTACGTTTGATAAAACTGTTCTTCCATTTAAAACAACTGCGGCAGAAGTTTCATCACAACTTGTTTCTGTTGCAAGGATTATCTGATCTTCCTTTAGGCCAGGACCTATTTCAATTATATTTTTGCTTATAGGTTTTTTTACTTGTTTTTTCACTATTTATTTATTTCTATAGTATCTGCTTTATTTAAATTAAGGGTTTCTTCAAAATATGTTTTAATAAATTGTCCTAAACTTTGTCCTTTTCCACAAGTACAACCTTCATCAGATCCACAACTAAAAGAGGTCCCATTAAAATTGTTATCGATATCTTCAAGGGTCGTATTATCAATTTTTATTTTTCTTACTTCTTCTGAAAATTCATTTTTTTGTCCTAATTCAAAATCAAACTTCTCTTGAATATTAGGATTTTTCTTCATTTGTTCTTGTGTTTTTTCAAAAAAATCAACTAATTTATTAAAGAAACTTGCTTTTCCGGGACACATTTTCTTTTCTTCAACAGCTTTATTAACTGCTTCTTTAATTTCCGGTAAGGTTGCCTTAAAAGATATTTCTCTTTTTTCTGGTTTTTTCACAGTATAACCAAGGTTATAATTCGATTGAATATTCATATAACACTCTCCTAAATACTTGCTTATACTGTAAAAAACATGTAAAAAATTTTTTTGATAGTTATAATGTGTTTTTTAAGAAACTTTAACTCTAAAATTTCTAATAGTGCTTCAATGATAACTGATAACTTTAAACTAAGTCCTATTATTTCAGAGGCTTCAAACGTTAACCTGGGTTAGGTAATGGATATTACCAAACTTCTTAATTACCGGGATTTGCTCCTACTATAGCATATAAATCGTTAATGTTATTTTTCTTAAAAGTTTTCATTAATTCTTCAAGGGTAATTCCTGTAGTACAAATATCATCTATTAATAATAATTTAGTGTTGTTATAAGCTTCTTTTTTAACTTGGAATGCATCTTTCAGGTTTTCTAACCTTTCTACTTTTTTTAATCTGTATTGAGGTTTTGTGTCTTTTATTCTTTTTGCAATATCTTTATTTACTGAATATCCTGTTAATTTTGAGAATTCTTCTGCTACCAGTAAAATATGATTATATCCTCTCTCTTTTTCTCTCTTTTTATAAAGAGGCATGGGTACTATTTCAAAACTTTCGTTTGATAAATCTGTTTTTTGCCAAAAATCATAGAGGATTTCAGCCATATATTTGGCTAATTCCTTTTGTTTATGATATTTGAGACCTCTTATCAATTTTTTTAGATTATCAGTATATAAACTTGCAGAATAAACTGACATTTCATTGATTAATTTTATCGGCTCAGGAAAATTTAACTCTATTTTTTCATAACAATTTTGGCACATTATTCCTGTGGGGCAGGGTTTGCGACAAAAATAGCAATTTCTGCGATATATCCAGTCTAGTAATTGTTTTATTATATTGATCATTGCTAAAATAATTAAATTCTTGTGATACTTTTTAATTTTACGATAACAACGTAAAATTTCTAGAAAATATACTTTTTAACGTTTTATACTCTAAAATTGCTTCGCAAGAAAATATCTTTCCTGGTATTCACGTTTTTTGGTTTGCAACGGCATTTTGGATTATTGATAATTATGGTATGGTCTGATAAAAATAATAGAAATATTCCGGAACTTCCCACAATAGATAAGATCTCAACAGAAGTTCCTTCAGTATCAAAATATTTAGATGCTTTTAGACTTACTTTTGCTTTTAAACAAGCTGAAACTGATACATTACCCGTTATTGATGTAGCAGGTAATGTTGTTGGAATAGTTTCTGAGTATGATCTTGCTAAAGTTCTTCCTGAATGGAGTTTTGATAAAGAAAGTTATCAACACAAGATAACTGTAGCAGACATAATGACAGAAGATGTTTGGACAGAGCCTGAACATACAAATATAAAAAATCTTTTATCCAGTGTTCATGAAATGCATACAAGAGTTATACCCATTGTTGATAATGAAGGAAAATATACAGGAAGATCTATAACAAGATCAGCTCTTATTTCTTATCTTACAAGAATGGTAAAACCTTTATCCATAGGGGGTCTGGCAACTCCTTTAGGAGTTAGTATGACAGACGGTCATCATCTAGCAGGGCCGGGACAATTAGGATTTGTTTTAACTGGTGTATCTTTTGCCTTTATTATTATAATTATTCAGATATTTACAGGGTTTATTTTCAGTTTTATTAGCGTAAATTACATCATTGCAGTAATTATTCAATTAATACTATTTATTCTTACTTTGAGATTTACTCCTTTTGCTCAATACCATGCCGCAGAGCATCAAACTATTCACGCTATTGAAAAAGGACTTCCTCTTACACCTGAAACAGTAAGAATGCAGCCAAGACCTCATAAAAGGTGTGGAACTAATCTTTTGGTTCTACTCTTAGGAATACAATTTGTTTTATTATTATCAATGCAATTTGCGCAATTCGGATTTTTTGCTCAGTTTTTATTCTTAATAGTAGGATTTTTATTTGTTTTTTCTAACTGGAGAAAAGCTGGTATATGGCTTCAACAGTATTTTACAACTGTAAAAGCTACTGATAAACAAATTCAAAATGGAATAAAAGTTGGAGAAGAATTACTTAAAAAGCATAAAGAAGATTTAAATCCCAATCCTCCAAATATTTTCCAAAAAATATGGAATATGGGTTTAATTCAAATTTTGGGAAGTTTTTTGCTTGTAACCTGGTTTTTTGATTATATTTTAACTCATCTGTGATAATATATTATGGAAGACAGATTGCCCATTATCTATGAATTAAGTATTTGGGAATTGGAGATAATTAAGGAATTCTAATAATATGCATATTATTACAATGTTGTTTTTACTAAGTATTTTGGTTCTTGTTCATGAATTGGGGCATTTTAGTGTTGCCAGAATGCTGGGAATAACCGTTGAAAGATTCGGGTTTGGTTTACCCTTTGGTCCTACATTGTTTGAAACAACATGGGGAAAAACAAAAATAGTGGTTCATGCCTTTTTATTAGGTGGTTATGTTGCTTTTCCTGATGATGATCCTGATAGTGATGTTCCAGATGATGATCCTGGCAGAATTTCAAACAGAAAACCCTGGGAAAGATTTTTAGTAATTATTGCAGGTGTTACTGCTAACATCATAATAGCTTTTTTAATTGTTCTTTTTGTTGGAGTAGCTTCTGGAGGAGTGCCTTCTGGAGATTACAAAGTTATTGTAGATGGGATTCAAACAGATAAAACTTTATCTGCAAGTAGCATAAATATTAAACCTGAAGACAAAATTGTTTCAGCTAATGGGGTTGTTATTGATTCTCCCTACAAATTTATTGAACTTGCAAAAAGAAGTAAAAAGTTTGATAACTATGTTAGTTATGACAAAATTAGTGCTCAGACAAAAGCTATTTTGAATTTAAACCCTGATATAGTAAATAATAAAAATACTGTTATTCCAAAAGGAACCAGTATTAAATTACCTGCTTCATCCTATGAAGATTCTTTAACTATACCTAAAGATGGTTTAGTAGGTATCTCAGAACATAAGCCTGATGGGCAAAAACTGAGCGAAAACCAGCAAAAACTAAGAAATTCTCTTTCGGATAAAGATTATTATATATCTGATGGACAGACAACTCTTACAGATTTAGCAACAGCTACTGGAGATACTGTTCATCCTATTAACATTGTTGTTGATAGAAATGGTGAAATGGTACAACTTTCTTCTGCTTATCCAAACAAAGAAGGTGTTATTGGTATAAAATTAAGATCTGAAGAGGTTAATATTCCTGTTACCGGACCTATTTCATCCATAAAAGGATCTTGGGATTTCTTATATAGAAATACTAATTATATGGTTAGTGGTCTTGGCATGATCGTAACAGGCCAAATACCTTTTCATGATTTACACGGAATAGTTGCAATTACTAAAGTCGGCAGCGATATTATTGAAAAAAGAGGTTTGTGGGATGGTTTATTGTTAACAGCTTTAATTAGCATAGATCTTGCTATAGTTAACATTTTACCAATTCCTGCTCTCGACGGTGGACATTTATTATTTCTGGCAATCGAAAAACTTAGGGGCAGACCTGTTAACGAAAAAACACAGGAAGCTTTCGCAAAATTTGGATTTTTATTCCTTATAGGTTTAATGATATTTATTATATTTAATGATATTTTGGCTCTTGTAACTGATAAAATATAGGGTAATATCCATTACTTAGGTTAACGTTTGAATCAAATAACGAGGTATTATTGGAATGATCGTTAATTTGAGAATGTGGCTAAGCCACTGAATCAGTGGGACTTAGCTTAAAGTTATCAGTTATCGTTGGAGCACTATTAAATATAGATGTGGATGAAAATATGCCAAGTTATGATTATAGTTGCAAAGACTGCAGTGAAAATTTTACTGTCAATAAATCTATGAACGATACAACTGTTCCTAATTGTCCTAAATGTAATTCTTCTAATATTAGAAGAATTTGGGGTGGTTTTTCACTCAAAGGCTGCGGGAATTCATGTTCATCAGGAAGTAGTTGCAGCTCTTGTAGTGGTGGATCATGTTCAACCTGTCATTAATTATTAGGTTTATATTTAAAAAGTGGTTTTAGGTTTAAGTTCGAGTTATATTTTGATTAAGCAGTAATTTTGTGAGAGTCGAATATGTTATCAGGATTTTTTATTTTTGGGATCTCTTTTTTACTAGTTTTATCTTCATCATACTTTTTAACTACTGTTATTAAGCCTAAGAAATTTGAAAATTCTATAATTTATCTTATCTTAATACTTGTATCTCAAGTAATAATAAGCATTGAACTATTATCTCTCTTAAAAAAAGTTAACCCTGATAGTCTAATTGTAATTAATTTTCTTATATTCCTTGTTTTATTTAAGTTTTGGGATAATAAAGGTAAACCACATCTTGATTTTAATGAAGTTAAGTTGGCAAAAAATAATATTATTAAGTCTATAAAAAAAGATAGGGTTTTGTTCGCTTTTTCTATCTTTTTTGTTTTTTCAAGTTTAATTAGTTTATTTCTTGTTATATTTGTACCTTCTTCTTCGCCGGATAGTTTACAATATCACCTTTCAAGAATTGGGGTGTGGCTTCAAAATCAAACCTTAGCTCATTTTGAAACTGCAGATACCAGACAAAATATTTATTCCATAAATTCAGAGATTTTAATTCTATGGCCGATGATATTTCTTAAAACGTCTTTGTTGGCTGCTTTTTTACAATATTTTGCTTATTTTGGTTGTATATTCACTCTTTTTGTTTTTTTAAGATATTTAAAAATATCAATGAGAAGAACTCTTTGGACTGTATTTATATCAGCTTCTTTACCTGCTGCTATAATTGAATCTTCAAGTACTCAGACAAATCTAGTAGTTGCATTCTTTTTGTTCGTTTCTTTATATCTATTTATCTATGGAGTTAAAGAGAATAATAAAAAAGCTCTTATATTTTCAGCTATCGCTTTTAGTATTGATTTAGGGATTAAATACTCCACTTTCTTTTTTGTACCAATATTTGGAATAATTTTTCTTTTAATATCACTTAGAGAAAATAAAAAAGATTTTTATAGGCCCATAGCTATATTTATAGCTGCCTCTATTCCTGCTTTTTTAGTTCTTAGTTCTTATAATCATATACTTAATTTTATTGAATTTGGAAATTTCTTTGGTAATCAGCCTTATATAGATAGACTTAGTGCACCTTACACTATTAATACTTTTTTAGGAAATTTAATCAGGTATTTTCTATTATTTATTGATTTTACAGGAATATGGTTTGCTAAAGCATTATCTCCATTATTTTTAGGCTTAAAAGATCTCTTATTTAGCTTTTTTGGATTACAAAATACGGATGGTCTGGTTTTTGATGAAATAAACAGAATAAATACCCTAATTCACGAAAGTTATTCAAAGTTTGGATTATTGGGCTTTCTCCTTTTAGTACCACTTATTTTCAAGTATAGCCTTATAAAATTAAGGTCAACAACAAATAAAACATATTATATAAGTTTATTCGGATTAATTACTGTTGGCTTTATATTAACAATATCTGTTTTTATGGGATTTTGCATATGGAATAACAGGTTTTTATTAACTCCTGTAATTATAAGTTGTGCTGTCTTTGCCTTTAGTTATACGAAAAAAACAACTATTTTAAAGCTTTTAATTGCTTTTATTGTTATTTTTAATTTTCTAGTAGTGCCTACTTTCAATAAAACCAAGCCTTTTTTTGGTGTATGCAAAATATTAACCGAGTATAACTTTGTTTCTCTCAGGAACGAATTAAGGTTTATTCACGAGGATTATTTTCCTGAAAAATACAATCATTTATATAATACGGTTAAGTATCTTAGCCTTGTTGCCCCCAATGATTCAAAGATAGGTCTGATTTTCTCATACAATGATCTTATTTATCCTATTTTTGAAGAAAATCCAACCTGGAAAATCCATCAAATCAGATATGATTTGTTAGCAAAAAGAAAAAATTATGATGATTATGACTTTTTGGTTATATCAGACTTGATTCAAAATAGTGAAATATTGTCTTATAAAGATGTGAATTTTAATTATTATATAAGAGAAAATGGTCTGGTAACTAATTTTGATGGAACAAGGCCTATTACATTATATAAAGATAAAACCGGAAGAGTTATTACTTCTGGATTACCTGTTATACAAAATAATCTAGTCAATTTATCTTCTATTCCCAATAATTTTAAATTGATTAAAAACTTTAAAGTGATAGAAGAACCTAATGACAGAGAAAAAACTTACGGTATAAGGAAAACCTACATATATAAAAGGGTTTATTAAACATTTAATTTTTTTAAGTAATTAGATAAATAATCAACTTCTTTTCTTGATAAATATCTATATTTACCTTTATCAAGTCCTGTTAGAGTAATATTAGCGTGTGCAATTCTTTTCAAAGAAATTACCGGATGTCCAATTTTACTCATCATTCTTCTAATTTGTCTATTATAACCTTGATAAAGAGTCATCTCTAGTGTTGTTTTTGGGTGAATATATTCTAATATCACAGCTTCAGCGTAGGCAATTTTCCCTTCTTCTATTTCAATTCCTTTTTTTAGATTAAATAAATCCTGCTGAGTAATTTTACCTTCTACTGTAACTCTATACACTTTTGGTACAAGGCCTTTTGGGTGGGTTAATTTTTGGATTAAATCTCCATCATTAGTTAAAATTAAAAGTCCGGTTGATTCTCTATCTAGTCTACCTGCTGGTTTTAGTTTGTGTATTTCAGGAGGAAGTAGATCATATATAGTTTTTCTTTCATGAGGATCTCTTCTGGCTGTTATGTATCCTGCAGGTTTATTAAAAATAACGTATTTATGTTCAAGCGGTTTTATTTTTTTACCGTTAACCTCAACTGAATCTCTGTTTGTAATTATAGTTGCAGGATTAGTGATAACTTCACCGTTAATTTTTACTTTTCCTGTTTTAATAAGCTCATCAGCACCTCTTCTTGAGGTGATATCTGAGCTTGCTATATATTTATTAAGCCTGATTTGATACGACATTTGCTAAAATTTCTGTATTAATAAACTGATTCTCTTCTTCTTGAACGATTTTACATTTAAATTCTCTGGCCATTTTTTGTGCTTCTTTTAAATCATCAGCACTCCAAATAGCCCAACCACCACGAACTTCATCTCCTACTCTGATCTCTACTTTATTAGAGAAAATATGCATTGTTCTGGTTTGCTGGTTTTTCATTCTGTTTATTTGACGGTATACAATTTCTTCAGGATCAATATTTAAAACTTTTAAAGCTATAAATATACAGGAAAAAGCATCTTCAAGTTCAGCTTGCGCAGTTTCTTTATCTCCTTTTGATAAAGCTTTTAAACTTTCTGCAACTTCTTCGTTTAAATGGCTTAAAGCTTCATATTCTGAGTTTGTATCATATTTTCTATTTTCCCAGATTAAATCAACTGCTTCTTTTAGTTTCATTTTTTATGTCCTATTTTGATTTTTTTAATTCGTTGCTGGTAGATAAGTAATTAAATAATAACAGAAAAGCAATATTTGAAACAAATACTCACTTTGTATCATTTTAGTTATTGTAACTGTAGAGTTTTTATATCACCAAAAAATGATAAAATCCTTAATAAAGAAATAACTTGCCTTAATAAAAAATTTTTTCAGGTATTTTAACTATTCAACCTGTATAGATAGAATGCTATAATTTATCTTGTTTTTAACTTTGTCTGGAGGAAAAATATGAATAAAGTTGAATTTTTAAAAAAGAGTTTAAGAGAAAAAAAATGTGTTAAAGTTATTGCGGGAATAAGTAATTTTGATACTGAAAAAGTCAGAATGATTGTAACAGCTGCTGAACATGGTGGTGCTAGCGCTGTTGATGTTGCAGCTAGAGAAGATATTATTAAATTAGCTCAAGAAACAACAAATCTTCCTGTTTTTGTTTCTTCAATTAAACCTGAAGAATTAAAAATGGCAGCTGACAGTGGAGCTGATGTATTAGAAATAGGAAATTTTGATGCTCTTTATAGAGATGGATTAAGAATTACAGCTCAAGAAGTTCTGGAAATTACAAGAAAAACTATCGAACTTGTTGGAAACGATACTATGTTAAGTGTTACTGTTCCAGGGCATATTGATGTAAGTGAACAAGTAAAACTTGCTTTAGAATTAGAAGCTCTTGGAGTAGATTTAATTCAAACAGAAGGAGCTGCTATTACTAATGCTACAAGTGCAGGTGCAAGAGGACTTCTTGAAACAGCTCAGGTTTCAATTGCAAACACTGTTGAATTGGTAAGAAACATTAATATTCCTGTAATGACAGCAAGTGGCATAACCGAAATCACAGCTCCTTTAGCTATAGCAGCAGGTGCTAGTGCTGTTGGTATAGGTTCTTGTGTAAATAAACTTAATTCCACTTTTGAGATGACTATTGCAGTTAAATCAATCGTTGAATCAGTTAATAAATTAAATGTTTCATCTGAACAAGAAATATTAGCTTAAAAAGATAAAAAATAATTTTAATTAAAAAAGTAAGAAGTTTTCTTACTTTTTTAATGTTTTTAGGAAATTCCTCTCTCTTTTTTGTTTTTATAATAAAAAAGAGGTGTGTAAAACATGCTAAAGTACATTCTAATATTGGTATTGATAATGTTAAACATAGTTATCAATTTTCCTGATAGCAGCAAAGCTCATTCTCAATCTCATAATGATTCTTTATGTTCCAATGAAATCCTTTGCTTAAAAAACCTTTAATAAAAGATATGGAGCTAAATCTTTCTTTGAAAAGATAATATTTATAATGGTTTTATTATTTTCTTGTTATGCAAGTATTAGAGACAACTTATTTCTACATGATCTTTATAACAAAGCTGTCTTTAATTATTATATTTCGCATGACAAAATCAGCTAAAGAAAAAAATAAATGCGACCATCGGTCGCATCAGTCAAGAAAGGAATGGTTAGACTATTAACAGTATTTATTATTACATAATGTGATTTTCGTGGCAAAAATTGTATTTTTTGTTAAAATTTTGTAATATTTAATCAAAACCGGAATTTAGTTATGGAAGAAAATAAAAGTCTACATCCATGTTTTAACAAAGATAGTGTGGGGAAAGTAGCAAGAATACACCTTCCCCTCATAAAGAATTGCAATATTCAATGTAATTATTGCAATAGAAATTATAGTTGTCCTAATGAAAACAGGCCTGGAGTAACAAGTCAGTTAATAACACCAAACGATGTTTATTCTTTATTAAAAGAAAATCTTGAACTTTATCCGAGTTTAAAGATTGTAGGTATTGCAGGACCGGGTGAAACCTTTGCTGAGCCGGAAATAGTTTATCAAAGTTTAAAAATAGTCAGAAACCATTTTCCCGATATGAAGTTGTGCCTCAGTACTAATGGTTTAGCGGTTATTGACAATATTGATCTAATCAAAGAATTAAATATAGATTATATTACCGTTACTGTAAATACTCTTAATCCTGTTACTGCATCAAAAATATATCATACAGATATTGAAACATTATTAAATAAGCAACAAAACGGATTAAAAGAACTTGTAAAAGCAGATATTACAACAAAAGTAAATTCTGTAGTAATTCCTGAAATCAACATGGAAGATGTCATTGATGTAGCAAGATTTGCGGGAAAAATAGGTATTTTTGCTCAAAATCTGATTTCTTTTTATCCCGTTAAAGGATCTCTTTTTGAAAATTTGAGAGAACCATCAAAAGAAGAGATGGAGAAGCTTCGTTTCGAATGTTCTGGATATATCAAGCAAATCACACATTGTAAAAGATGTAGATCTGATGTAGTCGGAAACTTGTCTGATGATAAGAAGATTAGTTTCAATAAATGCTAAAATTTTGTTATAGGTGATAATATCACCTAACTTAAGTCATCGACTATAGTTTTTGAAACGGGGAGACTTAATTTAAAGTTATTAGTTTACGTTGTTGTATTACTTTGTCATATGATGGTTTATCAATTTTTGTTATAGTAGAATTTATCTTAAATATTATAAAAAGAAGCTTGGGGACATGATGGTGCAGTCTTGTAACTTAGAAAATAAATATAAATGGGTTTATCCTGAAAATAAACAGGTATCAACAGAACTTGTTAAGGCTGCGGGTTCCCATGTAGTTGCCCAGTTACTTTTAAATAGAGGAATTGATACTCCTGAGAAAATTAAAGCTTTTTTAAACCTTGATAATACTAAAATTAGTTCTCCTTTTATTTTTGAACATATGGATAAAGCTGTTAATCGTATTAATCAGGCTATTGAAAAACAAGAACATATTGTTATATATGGTGATTTTGATGCAGATGGAGTTACTAGTACTTCTTTACTTTTTAAGACTTTAAAACATTTAAATGCTAATGTTAGTTTCTTTATCCCTGATAGAAGTGAAGAAGGGCATGGGCTCAATAGTGCTTCGATATGCAAGTTAATTAGTTCCAAGAAAGCTAAATTAATTATTACTGTTGATTGTGGTGTTAGCAATATAACAGAAATAGCATTAGCAAAAAGTTTTGGTACTGATGTTATTATAACTGATCACCACGAAGCTCCAGAAGTCTTACCTTCAGCTTATGCTATTATTAATCCCAAATTAATGGATGAAGATACTGATCTTAAATATCTAGCAGGTGTTGGGGTAGCATATAAACTTGCTAGTGCTTTATTAGAATCTCATAATAAAGTTGATTATACAGATAACATTTTATGTCTGGTTGCTGTCGGTACTATAGCAGATGTAGTACCATTATTAGGAGAAAATAGGGCTCTTGTCCATCGTGGATTAAAATTACTTTCAAGAGACAGGGCTCCCGGTCTTGTTAAGTTGCTTGAAATAGCAGGATGCAATCTGGATCAGGTATCAGCTAATTCAATAGCTTTTGGAGTTGCTCCAAGAATAAATGCTATTGGAAGATTAGCTGAAGCAAGTTTGGCTGTGGATCTTTTAATAAGTGATAATATTGAAGAAATAGAAATTATTGCTAAAAAGCTTAATAATAACAATAAAATCAGGCAACAAATGTGTGAAAGTACATTTATAGAAGCTACTTCTAAAGTAAATAATGAATGTGATCTGGAAAAAGAAAAAGCTATTATTCTGGCTGATCCTAACTGGCATCCTGGAATTATAGGTATTGTTGCTTCAAAATTGGTAGAAAAATTCTATAGACCTGCTTTTTTAATCTCTATAGATGAAGAAAAAAATAAAGCTAGATGTTCTGCTAGAAGTATAGAAGGGGTGAATCTCCACGAAATTTTAAGTCATAACGCTGAATCGTTTGAGGTTTTTGGTGGTCATGCCTTTGCTGCTGGTTTTGCTCTGGATTTAAACAAAGTAAGTTTTGAGGAACTTAAAAATAAATTAAATTCTACGGTTAATAGATTTTCCGGTACAGATTTTCTTGAACCAAAGTTAAAAATTGATTTAGATATTAATTCGAATGATTTATCTATTGATTTGATAGAAGAATTGGATAAATTAGCTCCTTTTGGTGAGTGTAATCCTTTTCCTGTCTTTAGTATTTCAAATTTAACCTTAAAACAGTTTAAAACAATGGGCTCTGCTAACAATCACTTAAAGATTTTTCTTGCTGATGATAATGATAATATGTTTGAGGCCGTATGGTGGCAGAACAATAATCTTGATATAGCTGTTTTAGATAAAGTAAATGTTGCATTTGCTCCAGACATAAATACATTTGGAGGAAAAACAAAAGTTCAGCTTATTATAAAAGATATTCAAAAGACTGATTCTGTAGTCAATCAAACTCTTTCTAATCAAACCAAAAAAGAAAGTTTGTCTGAAAAAAGTGTTTTAAGTGATTTAAATTCTTCCGGTCCAAAATGGGTAGATCATAGAAGTAAAGTTAATTTCGAGAAAAACCTTATAAACTATTTAAAACTTTCAAAAAAGAGTATTTCTATTTTTGCTGAGGATTCAAATTCTCTTGAAATTTTAAAGAAAGATCAGATATTAATAACTAGAATTGTTAATAGATTAAGCATTGAAAAAGCAGATGAGTTATTTATTTTTGACATGCCAACGGATTTAGATACTTTAATAAATCTACTAGAAAAGTCTGAAGCTAAATTAGTTCATATAATAGGTAAGAATATTACTGAAATAGATCCAAACAAAGTTATTAAAACTATGTCTGGAATGCTAAAATTTGCTCATACAAATAAAAATGGTGAGATAAACATTAATCAAATTGCATCTTTACTTTATATTTCCAGTGATACAGCCTATAATTGTATAAATCTACTGAATAAAGCAGGGGTTATACAGGTTTATAATCAGGATATTGACAAGATAAAATTTGGTTTTATTGGAAGTAAAGATATTTCTTTCGTTATAAACCTGGAAGAATATGGTTATTTTATTGATAGCATAAAAACTTCGGAAGAATTTCGCCATCAATTAAGAATTTTAGATATTGAAAGTATTCAAAATTTGATATATTAAAGGTTGAAATAGAGTAAAGAGTATTTTAATTCTGGTTTAGTTATAAATTAAGGTACTTTTATCTCTTTTACCCATTATATTTCTTCTGATTTTTTGCTTAACGGAATCTATAGTCTTAACCTCTTTTTTTATCATATTAAGCTGATATTTAACTTGACTTCTCTCTTCTTTAAGCTTTCGCAGCCTTTCATCAAGATCATTAAGCTGACTTTGTACAACATCCTGATCTTTTTGGATATCCGTTTTTATATTCTCTAGTTTTTGGACTACTTCTTCTAATTTTTCATTATGATATTGAAACATCTGTGAAGGTTCTGATCGATTATTGTAATCATTTGAGGAATTTAACTTATTTAAAGGGTTTATAGTGTATTTATTCTTTGATTCTAACGGTGTGAAATTCATATTTTGTGAATATGCTTTACAATTAGCGTTTACAATTAAAACCAAAAAAGTAGCCAGTACGATACCTATGTTTTTATTCTTTATTAACATGTTAAATCCTTTTTCTTTGAGAAGATTCTTGTAAAAAATGAATTATATAAACTCTAAGCTAATTTTTTTATTTATTCAAGAATTTTTTAATAGCAATTTTTTTATTCAGAGGTTTTACTTATTTAGATCAACAAATAAAGGAGAATTAAAAAATGAATGTATTAAAGCCAGATATTTCTTTTAATGGTTTAATTAAGCTTTCAACTGGAAAGGTTATTAGAGAAGGAGCTATTGATGCTATTACTCCAATGACTAATGCTCATGATAGACGTTATTGGAGCGTTAGAACCAGACACATGGCTGATGGAGAATATGGTACTAGTTCTGAATTTGCTCAATTATCTGAGGAAGAATACAATGACCTTATTCCCAAATTAGATATTAAAGGTTAGTTTTTAATTATCTAAATACTTTTCAATAATGTTAAAAACTTTGTCAGGAGTTATATCTTCCATACAGGGAGTATATAACTCTTGTTTCTTTGTTAGTTTACATTTTCTTCTATTGCAGGGAATGCAGTTTCTATCTGAGAATAAAACCGAGTTGCTTTCACCGTAGGGGCCTGTTCTTAATACCGGCATTGAGCCGTATAAACCAATCACTGGAGTTTTTACAGCAGTTGCAATATGGAGAGGGCCAGTATCACCTGAAATTAAAATATTACATCTGGATAATAAAGCTGCATTTTCAAGAATATTTAATTTTCCACAAAAAGATTTTATTTTTGGAGAAATATCCAATAAGGTTTCAGATATTTCTCTATCTTCTAATGATCCTGTTAGAACTATTTCACAATCATATTTATCAATGATTCTTTTTGCTAGCTCCTTCCAGTGCTCAATGGGCCATTTTCTTCCCTGACGAGCAGAATTAGATCCCATATTAAATCCTATTATTTTTTTTTCTGTATTTAATATTTTTGAAATTTTTTCTTTTGTTTCTTCAGGTATAAATATGTTTATTTCTTTATCAAGAAGAATATCTCTAAATAATGGTTTAGCTGTTATCCAGAAATTCTTTACAGCATGGATTTTAAAAGTTTTATTATAAGTTAAAATCAGCTTTGATCCTACAAGAAAAGAGAAAATTCTTGTTCTGATTGATGGTTGTAAGTTTATACATAAATCAAATTTCTCTTTTTTTAATTCTTTGGCTAATTTAGCTAAATCTTTATAAGATTTTCCTTCAGTAATCCAAATTTTATCAAGATACGTATCGTTTTCTAAAAGCAATGACGGAACTTTACCTGTTAAATAATGAATAGAAAGATTTTGATCATATTTTTTTAAAGATCTATATAAAGCTGTAGAATGAACAACATCTCCAATAGCTCCAAATCTAAATATGAGAACTTTTTTTATATGTGTTTTTCTCAGAAAATTAATCATTTTTAATAAACTTTTTTTATTATTAAGTAAATTTTATCTTTAAATAGCTCAAGTTGCCAGCAAATAATCATCTATGTCATTACAAATAAGAAAATATCAATTTTAAGCAATAAAAGATCGTTTTTAAAAGAATATATTAAGACAAAAAGTTGAGTTTTAAATCAGTTTTTGTTTAAAAACTGAGATGTTAATATTTATTAATTTTCCTCTGTTTTACCCTAAAGTATTCTAGAAAAGTGTCGATAAATATATTATAGAGCCATTATTTCATACCTAACTTCCTCCTAAGTTTTGTAGCCGCCGATAAAAGCGGCGTTTATTTTTTGAAGCTATTTTTTAATTTTTTGGAACAAAAACTTCTTATTTATGTCCTATATAACTGTCCAACAATTTTTAATAAATATTCTCAAAAGATAAAAATATTTTGGAACAAAGAAAATAGAAATTTGTCTATGTATTTGTCCTAAAATTAAGAAAATATTTTGGGAACAAAGAAAATTCAATCTAGTCTAATAGATTTGCAAATAAAATTATTAAACATTTTTATATTATATTTAATATTTGAATAATAAAAAATATTTAATAATAAAAAACAAACTTAATCTCTTTATTTATATGAGACATATAAATAAAGGAAATAATATCTCTAAAAACCATGAACTATTAAGAAATATGTATCAATTGTGAGTTAATGATAATAAGGGTTTCTGGTAATTATAAAAAGATCCTTCAAAAAGAGGGTTGGAAAAAAGATTTATTTGCTATAAATTAAACTCACTCACGTTAAGAGATCGTGTTGAGCAAGTAAAAAAGAATATCAGATTAAAAAAATCTGGAAGTTGAAAAATTTTTAAAATATTCAAAAAAAATGTTTAATCTCTCTTGACTCTAAATTTTGGTGGTGATAACATACTGATTACCGCTGAAAATAAAAGATGAAATTCAATTATTTTCTATAAATAATATTGAACCTTGAAAACTGAATAACTGAAAACACAGAAACCTGTTAATTCAAAAACAAATGGCTGGGATCATAAGATATTAATATCTTAATAAGATATAAACTTTCTGACAATGGAGAGTTTGATCCTGGCTCAGGACGAACGCTGGCGGTGTGCTTAATACATGCAAGTCGAACGATAAGGCCCTTTCGGGGGTACATAAGTGGCGGACGGGTGAGTAACACGTAGGTAATCTACCTTGAGGCGAGGGATAACATTGGGAAACCAGTGCTAATACCTCATATGTGCAGAGTTGAAATACTTTGCATGAAAGTTCCGGCGCCTTTAGATGAGCCTGCGGCTGATTAGCTAGTTGGTGGGGTAAAGGCCTACCAAGGCGACGATCAGTAGCTGGTTTGAGAGGATGACCAGCCACAATGGGACTGAGACACGGCCCATACTCCTACGGGAGGCAGCAGTAGGGAATATTGCGCAATGGGCGAAAGCCTGACGCAGCAACACCGCGTGAGGGATGAAGCTTTTTGGAGTGTAAACCTCTGTCAGTGGGGAAGAAATATGACTGTACCCACAGAGGAAGCATCGGCTAACTACGTGCCAGCAGCCGCGGTAAGACGTAGGATGCAAGCGTTGTCCGGATTTATTGGGCGTAAAGAGTTCGTAGGTGGTTTGTCAAGTCTGGTGTTAAAGCCCGGAGCTCAACTCCGGATCGGCACTGGATACTGGCAGACTTGAGTACAGGAGAGGCAAGGGGAATTCCCAGTGTAGCGGTGAAATGCGTAGATATTGGGAGGAACACCAGTGGCGTAAGCGCCTTGCTGGACTGTTACTGACGCTGAGGAACGAAAGCCAGGGGAGCAAATGGGATTAGATACCCCAGTAGTCCTGGCCGTAAACGATGGATACTAGGTGTCGTGGGTATCGACCCCCGCGGTGCCGTAGCTAACGCGTTAAGTATCCCGCCTGGGGAGTACGCACGCAAGTGTGAAACTCAAAGGAATTGACGGGGGCCCGCACAAGCGGTGGAACATGTGGTTTAATTCGAAGCAACGCGAAGAACCTTACCAGGACTTGACATCCAAGGAATCCTGCGGAAACGTGGGAGTGCCTTTCGGGGAACCTTGAGACAGGTGGTGCATGGTTGTCGTCAGCTCGTGTCGTGAGATGTTGGGTTAAGTCCCGCAACGAGCGCAACCCTCGTTGTTAGTTGCTGGCAAAAGCACGCTTTTGTCGAGCTCTCTAGCGAGACTGCCGGTGATAAACCGGAGGAAGGTGGGGATGACGTCAAATCATCATGCCCCTTATGTCCTGGGCTACACACGTGTTACAATGGGTGGGACAACGAGCAGCCAGCTAGCAATAGTGAGCGAATCTCTTAAACCCATCCTCAGTTCGGATCGAAGTCTGCAACTCGACTTCGTGAAGTCGGAATCGCTAGTAACCGTAGATCAGCACGCTGCGGTGAATACGTTCCCGGGCCTTGTACACACCGCCCGTCACACCATGGAAGCTGACCACGCCCGAAGCCAGTGAGTTAACCTTTTAGGAGACAGCTGTCTAAGGCAGGGTTAGTGACTGGGGTGAAGTCGTAACAAGGTAGCCGTACCGGAAGGTGCGGCTGGATCACCTCCTTTCTAGGGAGACCTCCAGTGAAATTTATTTTACTGGTATCCTAGGTCGACATCAATGAAACTGTTAGGTTTAAATCTTGGCCATTGTGCCTGACAGTGGAGATGGAATTAACAGAGTGTTTTCAGTTTATTCGGTCTTCAAGGTTCATCCTTGAAGCGAAGGTGGGAATGGCGCTTAAACACATTCCTATTGTACCTTGACAACTGCATAAAATTAGATAATGTATGTAATTACCAATGTTAGGTAAAGCTACAAAGAGCAAATGGTGGATGCCTTGGCGCTAGCAGCCGATGAAGGACGCGCAAAGCAGCGATACACCACGGGGAGCCGCTAAGAGGCCTTGATCCGTGGGATTCCGAATGGGGAAACCCCCTGGGGGTAATGCTCCAGGATCCTTGCCTGAATACATAGGGCAATGGAGGGAAAGCCTGTGAACTGAAACATCTTAGTAACAGGACGAAAAGAAAATAATCTAATGATTTCCTTAGTAGCGGCGAGCGAACGGGAAACAGCCTAAACTCTCTACACGTGATAGTCTGCAGACGTTGTGTAGGGGGGGTCGTGGGACTTCCAGTCAGACCTGCAGGTTTGACATAGAGTTACAAAATTGTTGATTAAATGAACTCAGCTGGAAAGCTGGACCATAGAAGGTGATAGTCCGGTAATTGAAAATCAACAATCTCTAGGGAGTATCCCAAGTAAGGCGGGGCACGTGAAACCCCGTCTGAATCTGCCGGGACCATCCGGTAAGGCTAAATACTAGCTAGCGACCGATAGTGAACTAGTACAGTGATGGAAAGGCGAAAAGAACAGTGGAAAGCTGAGTGAAATAGAACCTGAAACCGTTTGCTTACAATCAGCAGGAGCACTATTAATAGTGTGACTGCGTGCCTGTTGAAGAATGAGCCGGCGAGTTACCTTATGTAGTTTGGTTAAGGGGTTAATACCCGGAGCCAGAGGGAAACCGAGTCTGAATAGGGCGAATTTATTACATGAGGTAGACCCGAATCCAGGTGATCTAACCATGGCCAGAATGAAGCGTAGGTAACACTACGTGGAGGTTCGAACCCACTGATGTTGAAAAATCAGGGGATGAGTTGTGGTTAGGGGTGAAATGCCAATCGAACTTGGAGCTAGCTGGTTCTCCCCGAAATGCGTTTAGGCACAGCGTCAGATTTATCTTACAGGAGGTAGAGCACTAGTTTGGTGCGGGCCCAGAAACTGGGTACCAAATCAAGTTAAACTCCGAATGCCTGTTAAGTAACTATCTGGCAGTGAGACTACGAGAGATAAGTTCCGTGGTCAAGAGGGAAACAGCCCGGACCGCCAGCTAAGGTCCCAAAATATATGCTAAGTGATTAAGGAGGTAGAGTTGCATTGACAACCAGGAGGTTGGCTTAGAAGCAGCCACCCTTGAAAGAGTGCGTAATAGCTCACTGGTCAAGCGACTCCGCGCCGAAAATATACCGGGGCTAAGCATATTACCGAAGCTGCGGCAACAAGATTTATCTTGTTGGGTAGGGGAGCGTTCTGTTGTAGGTTGAAGTCAGACCGTAAGGACTGGTGGACGAAGCAGAAGTGAGAATGTCGGCATGAGTAGCGAAAACATTGGTGAGAATCCAATGCACCGAAAACCTAAGGTTTCCCACGGCAGGCTCGTCCGCGTGGGGTTAGTCGGAACCTAAGCTGAGGCCGAAAGGCGTAGGCGATGGATAGCAGGTTGATATTCCTGCACCATCTTAATATCGTTATCAACTGCGGAGGGACGCAGGAGGCTAAGTACGCTGGAGATTGGTTGTTCCAGTTGAAGCGTGTAGGTAGTCATAGTAGGAAAATCCGCTATGGCGTTATAAACTGAGACGTGACCAGGACTTCTTACGAGAAGGAAGGTACTGACGCCACACTGCCAAGAAAAGCTTCGCTAGTGAGATATTAAGATGTCCGTACCAGAAACCGCCACAGGTAGGTTGGCAGAGAATGCTAAGGTGCGCGAGATAACACTCGTTAAGGAACTCGGCAAAATAACCTTGTAACTTCGGGAGAAAAGGTACCCTGGTAGCGTGTAGGCTCCTCGCGAGCTGAAGCGTGATAGGGTCGCAGTGAATAGGCCCAGGCGACTGTTTACCAAAAACACAGGTCTCTGCTAAGTCGTAAGACGATGTATAGGGGCTGACGCCTGCCCAGTGCTGGAAGGTTACGTGGAGAGGTTAGCCGCAAGGCGAAGCTTTGAAACTAAGCCCCAGTAAACGGCGGCCGTAACTATAACGGTCCTAAGGTAGCGAAATTCCTTGTCAGGTAAGTTCTGACCCGCACGAATGGCGTAACGATCTGGGCGCTGTCTCGACGAGTGACTCGGCGAAATTGGATTATCCGTGAAGATACGGATTACGCATACCAGGACAGAAAGACCCTATTGAGCTTTACTGTAGCTTGAAATTGAACTCGGACTATGCCTGTGCAGGATAGGTGGGAGACTTTGAAGCAGCTTCGTCAGGAGTTGTGGAGTCAACCTTGAGATACCACTCTGGTGTAGTTTGGGTTCTAACCGAATGCCACTAACATCTGGGTTCGGAACAGTTTCAGGTAGGCAGTTTGACTGGGGCGGTCGCCTCCTAAAGAGTAACGGAGGCGCCCAAAGGTTCCCTCAGGTTGGTCGGAAATCAACCGTAGAGTGTAAAGGCAGAAGGGAGCTTGACTGTGAGACTTACAAGTCAAACAGGGACGAAAGTCGGGCTTAGTGATCCGGCGGTTCCGCATGGAAGGGCCGTCGCTCAACGGATAAAAGTTACCATAGGGATAACAGGCTTATCTCCCCCAAGAGTCCACATCGACGGGGAGGTTTGGCACCTCGATGTCGGCTCGTCGCATCCTGGAGCGGTAGTACGTTCCAAGGGTTGGGCTGTTCGCCCATTAAAGCGGTACGTGAGCTGGGTTCAGAACGTCGTGAGACAGTTCGGTCCATATCCGGTATGCGCGCAAGAGAATTGAACGGAGTCGTCCTTAGTACGAGAGGACCGGGACGAACGAACCTCCAGTGTACCAGTTGTCCTGCCAAGGGCAAACGCTGGGTAGCTGTGTTCGGAGTGGATAAGTGCTGAAAGCATATAAGTACGAAGCCCACCGTAAGATTAGTTCTCTCACTGGGTTAACCAGGTAAGTCCCCGGACAGAATATCCGGTTGATAGGCCAGAGGTTGAAGTATGGCAACATATGTAGCCGACTGGTACTAATAGGACGAGGGCTTTACCTAGCCGGTAATTATACGCAGTACAGAAATGAAATTAAATTTCAACTCGTTATTCTAATTTTTATGCAGTAATCAGTGTACAGGATTAAATTCCTGGTGGCCAAGCGGCAGGAAAACACCCGTTCCCATCCCGAACACGGTCGTAAAGACTGCTTGCGGCGACAATACTCGGAGGGAGACTTCCCGGGAAGATAGCTAGTTGCCAGGATACTATTTTAAAAAAGAGCTCTTAAATAAGGGCTCTTTTTTTATACTTAAATTTATAGTAGTGCTCCAACGTATACTGAGTGACTAAGATCCTATCCAGGAATTAAATTTACTTATGTCATCACAAGGTGTTTCGCACTGTCATTAGTCATCAGTAAATTAGACTATGATTAATGAATTTAGAAAAGGTGACTGTGTCACCTGAAGTGGTGATCTTACCGATTTTGAATAATTGCTGTAAAATGGATGGATTGCCACAGATTTCTTCGGAATCTTCGCAATGACAAAATTGATTAATGTTGTATATTTTTTATTTCCTGGATAGACTCTAAGTCACATTTTTAAGTCATCAATCATTCCAATAATACTACTATTATTCTGTCATAACTAAGCCGCAATCTCAAATTAACGATCATTACAGTGAAGACTTAAGTTTGTGGGCACTTTACTTAAGTTAGGTAATGGATATTACCTAACTTATTTTTTACCTAAAATTTCTATAGCTTGTTTTTCTGCTTCTTCTGCTTTTTTCAATTTCATATCAAGACCTTTTGGTGTTGATGATTTTTCTTCAAATTTCGCAGGCATTGGAGATGGTAGATAATTATATGATTGAGTATTTTCTTGTTGGGAAGCTGGTTTTTTCTGCCTAGCAGAACTTCTTGCTCTTTCAAACAGATTTCCAATCTTATTATCATTTATATTATTTTGAGTATTATCCGCCATCTTTTGATTATTACTCGTCAAATTCTGAGTATTTTGAACATTACTTGTCATATTTTGATTGTTACTCGTTATATTTTGAGTATTTTCTTCTGTTTTTTCTTGATCTTTGTGTGTTGGTTTACCAAATAACTTGTGAGATACATTCTTAAACATTTTGGAAACTGGAGCCATTAACCCTATAACAAGAGCAAATCTTAAAATACCACCAGGTAAAGCTTTTAATAATGTTTTACCTTGACCCATACCAACTACTTTTCCTACAAGTTGTAAACCTTTTCTCCATAATGGTACTTTAGTCATATTAGAACCAATATTTTTTAGACCGGCAATTGCATTAACAACTTTACCCATATAAGGAAATAGTAAGAATCCACCAATCCAGTTACCCATTATATCTTCCATAAAAGTACTAAATTTTTCCCCTTTTGGTGCTTCTACTGCTGATTTAATAGAGTCTCCTAATATAAGTCCATTAAAAATAATACTCATAGGATTATTACCCATAAAATCACCTGTTCCAATAGAAAATTTTGTTAATAATCTAGATAAGAATGACGAATTTTTATTAACATGATCAATCATTTTAATTTTTGTTATTACATCTTTTGCTTTTTTTCCATATAGTGAACTATTTTTTATTATATTTATTGCTTCATCAACATTGTTTGGATTTTTTAGTTTGTTAGAGACAGTTTTCGAAAGGTTATAATTAGGCAATATTTTTTGTAAATTTTCTTTTAATAATGCTTTTATTCTTTTATTAGAAGATTTAAGGACTCTTTTAGTAAGATTTTGTCCTTTACCAGAAGCTATACGTTTTTCTAATTTTTCTATTAAGTTATTTTCTTTTAATAATCTTAAATTATTTCTTACACCGATTACTTCTTTTAATTGAGTTTTCCTTATTTCATCTACTTGATTAAATAGTTGATCAAATAATTGTTTTCTTAAAGGTTCTCTGGTTAGCATTGATTTAGCTTCAGAACCTTTTTTTAATGATTGAGTAATTTCATTATAATTAGGGTTTTTTAATAAGTTTGCTTGTATTCCTGTAATTTTTCCTTTTATATATGCAGCTTTTTTACTTAAAAACTGCATTATACCGCTTTTATTTGACCAATTATCAATTTTTTGAACTAATCTGCCAAGTATTGATCTATTTGGATCACTATTTCCTGATAACACAAAAGCATCAACACCTTTTCCAATTCCCCAAGAAACTCCGGCACCTGCTGCAATATATTTTAATTGTTTCGTAGGATCATCTTGTTTATTAGAATTTTCTTGTGTTGTATTTGTAGAAGCTTGTTTATTTGGATTTTGTTGAACTCTATTAACTAGATTTTGATCAATATTATTCATAAAACCCTGTTTTTCCTTCTCTTTTCCATTTAGAAAGTTTCTCTTTAATAATAAAAACAAAAAAGATCAGAAATTTGCTTATTTTTAAACATGTATTAAAAACTATTAAAAAGAATAACCACTTTTTAGGTGGTTATTCTTTACTATCTATAAGTCTTGGGTCAGAATCTTTTTCGTATTTATAAGCAGTTATTGCTTTTTGGTTTATATTTAATTTTGAAAGCTCTTTCTTTATGAAATCTTTTCTCTTTTCCATTTTTTCTTGATTATTCTCTTCAATGGATTTTATTTTTGCAATAAGGTTATTAATTTCTTTTTTTTCATCTTCTGAAAAACTTGTACTGATAATTATTTTCTGTGTTTTTTTAATTAATTCCCCTCTTTGATCAAGAATATTTTGAATATCATCAATAACACCCTTCTCAATAAGGGAGCTTATTTCATAAGTATTATTATAAATACTTTGATAGAGTTCTTTTAATTCCTGAAACTTTTCATTCATAATTTGATTACAATACAGTTTTTTATTTAAGCTGTTTTTACAGAATTCTCTTCTTCTGTTTCTTCTTCATCTCTAATTTTTTCACGAGCTGCTATTCTTATAGCTTCTTCCCAGGTTTTTTTTAGGTCCTTAAGATGTGTTAAAACCTCATCCACCATATCAGCATCTTTTTTAATGTTTGCCTGAACGAGTCTGTAGTGCAAATATTCATATAAATTATATAAATTCTGTGCAACTTCTCCACCTACTTTTATATCCAAAGTATTCATAAACTCTGAAATAATTTTTTGAGCACCTATGATATTATTATGAATTTCTTCAATATTTTTATTAGCTATTCCAACTTTTGCTTTGTTTAAAAACTGAATAGCACCATCATAAAGCATTATTAAAAGCTTTTCAGGGCTTGCTGTTTGAACTTCAGTTTGTTGATATTGCTTAAGATATGGATTCATATTTCCCCTTTTGCTAACAATCATCTTGATAAGTCAAAATAATACCTATAAGTAGTATTATTATATTATACTCTTTAAAAAAATTTTTTCTCCTATATAAAAAGGGTTTTTTATCTTTAAACATATTTTAATTGACTTAAAACCAGTTGCAAACATATTTTCTGAGATATTTTTAAGTTAATAATAAGCTCAACTTCTTACACTTCTTTATCAACCAGTATTCCTGAAGGTTTTACTGTCTTGGAAATTAAGTTTATTAAGTCATCTGGTGATATTGTTTCAATTATTGATCCTGTTTTTTGATCGATTAATTCAACCATATCTGTTAGAGAATTGAATTTAACTTTGTATTTTTTTATTTTTTCTTGTTTCTGAAGAACCTCGTTTTCTTCATCCTCAGATTCATCTGTGTTTCTTCCTTGTAAGTCTTTGTATTGATCTTCAGTTTTATCCTCTAGATCAGGTTTAACTTTTTCTTTTTCTTCGGGTTTCTTTATAGCAGTTTCTGCTTGTGCTTGTGCTTGGTGCTCTGCTTGAAGAGCAACCTCAGTTGGGTTTACTATTCTAAATAAACCTGAGTTTGAAAAAGATAGGCCATCCAGTGGCATTTATTTCTCCTATTTTACTCTTGAAACAGAAAATAATGCTAATAAAAGATTTTCATCCAATGATCGTATTTGTATTTTCTTTCCTGTTTCTGGATCTTTTATTATACCATTTATTGCAGTTTCTTTTAATTCTTTTCCCAGATTAATACTTTCATCTTTTAAACTATCAAAATTTAAATTTGATTCAATTTCGATAAAATTGTCTACTTTTTCGGTTATTTTCTCTTCGTATTGTATTATTTGTTCTTTTATTTCTAATACTTTCTCACTTGCTTCATTTATTTTATTTAGGAATTCTTCATATTCCTCTTTTGTTTTCATAGATATATTTTCAGTTTTTGGTAAATTGATTGTTTCTGAAGATGCATCTTCAGGGTTTGACTTCTTACTATTATCAAATGAACTTTCCTTAAAAGGTTTGACATCATTAAAAGATGTATTTTCAACTATGTTTTGTATATTTTCCAAATCTTTTTTTATAGCATTATTGGTTTTCTCAATATCTTCCTCACTTAGGGTTTTTTCTAAACTGCCTTTGATCTGTGTTTTTATATCTTTTAATTGCTCATGGATTGAAGATAAACCTTGTTTCACGGTTTCAAGCAAGTTTTTCTCTTCCTGCATATTTTCAAGGGTTTCATTGTATTTTTGTCTTTTTTGAGTATTTTCAGATAAGACAACTTTTTCAAATTCTTCAACTTTGGAAGAATTCTTTTCAATATCCTTGTTTTCTTTAAGTGTTTTTACCTGAAAATTATTGGTTAAAATTTTCTGTAAAGAGTTGCTTAGACTAATATCATCCTTGAAAATAGACATTAGTGTCCTCCAACAACCATTTTTAAGTTATTATAGTCCTTATTTTATAATTAATATTCCCCTTTTTCAATAAAAACAAACTTTTTTAAAAAAACCTTTGTAATGTTTTTTTACAAACTATAAACAAGTTTTATATTTATAGGCAAAGTGTTTATATTTTCTTGTCTTATTTAAACATCAGTATTTATAAGCTAGAATAAATTTAGAGTAATTATTGGTTATAAATATGAAACCTGCAATATTGATCCAGGCAAAAAGAGCAAATTTAATCGAAAGAGAACACTTAGGTTTTATCGTGGTTGTTGATAAAAACGAAAATATTCTCTTTCAATCGAGAGATAGTAATAATACACCTGTTTTCTTAAGATCTTGTGCAAAACCCCTTCAGGCCCTACCTATAATCACTTCCGGTGCATATCAGGAATTTAATTTTACATTAGAAGAGTTGGCTATTTGTTGTGCTTCGCATACTGGAAGTGATAAACATTTAAAGACCATTAAAAACGTTTTAAACAAGATTAAATTAAAAGAAGATCAATTATTATGTGGAACTCATGAACCTATTGATGTCGAGGCAAGAAATTATCTTATAAAACATTCTTTAAAACCTTCTAACTTACATAATAATTGTTCTGGAAAACATTCCGGCATGCTTGCTGTTTGTATTAAAAATAATTGGAATATAACGAATTATCTTGATTTTAATCATCCTATTCAACAAGAAATAACAAATATAATAAAAAAATATTGTAATGTTAAAGGAAATATAGAGACATCCATTGATGGATGTTCTACTCCCATACATGGAATACCATTATTTAAAATGGGGGTAGGGTATTTAAACTTATTTTTAAGTAATGAAGGTATGCCAATAAAAGAAGCTTTTATGAAAAACCCTTTATTAATAGGTGGGAAGGGCAGACTTGATAGTTTAATTATTGAATCAACTCAAGGTAGATTAATATCGAAAACAGGCGCAGAAGGTTTATGCATTGTTATTAATCCTGATGAAGAAAAAGCTCTTGTTGTCAAAATTATGGATGCAAGTATTTCAGCAAGAAGCTTGGTAACTCTTGAGTGCTTAAAACAACTTGGTTGGATGACATCAAAAGAGTTAGAAAATGAGACTTTAAAAAATTTTTTAGATATTAAAATAAGAACTCATAATAATACAATTGTAGGTGAGGTGCGGTTTTCTTTTAAAATTTAATACGTAAAAGCCCCTTAAAAAGGGGCTTTTGTTCTCCACTCTCAATATCCTTGAGACTTATCCTAGGGTTTTGAAAGATTTTTCGATGTTTTTATCGATAACTTTTTGTACTGCGTCTACTTCTGTTGATACTGCTTTATG